>NZ_JBBKTX010000029.1:0-54193 GCF_044962685.1 Oceanobacter antarcticus | reverse complement strand
AGTTCGTCTAGGTCGAGAAGATCTTGCTGAATGGACATAAAAAAATCCGATGTCATGGTCTGACATCGGATTTTCCAGATACTGCTCAGATGAGTAAATGGCTTAAGTGAACAGCATTAGCCTGATGAGGGCTACTTTTTATGGGTGTCGGATCGGTTGGATCAGATCAACTGCCAATCTTGCCTTCCAGTTCTTCCAAGTGGCGAATAATACGATCGTTGTAACTGATCACCAGGAAAGGAACATCCATTTCGTGTTGACGAGTAATGGAATTGCGCAGGAAACGCCACTTGCTGTTGATGTTGTCCATCAGAATATGAGTGGAGCGCTGATAGGCCACGGCCTTGAGATCTGCCAGTCGGAATTCAAAATCCGAAGTCATCTTCTGCATGGTGCGCTTGTATTCACCCAGATAAACCTCGGAGTCATCCATAGCGGCCGACGCTGCATATTGGGTGGTCATTTCCTGCAACAGCATGGCCATATCACGGACTTTTTCTATCGCCGGGTTGGTATCGTTGACACCGGCAACCTGATGGTAGGCCGATGAAATACGAGTAACCAGCGCGTTGTTGAGGCGACCCAGCTCGTCAACCATCTGAACGCTGGGAAAACCCTGGTTTTCAACCAGATTGCGGTTGCTGTTCAGAGACTGGGTAAAGCTCAGCCACTCTTGCTCAATATCGTTCAAGTGACTGATCAGCTCTTGGCTGGCAACGTTTTCCCGTGCCTGGGTTAGTGAGGCATTAAACGATTCCATATTGGCATTCATACGGCGACCGTACTTGCTGTCACCATCCAGGCCGGTATACATAAAAAAGTCAGTCATCACACCAATAGAGGCAAGGCGCATATGCTGTAGCTGGATCATCAGCTCATTGGCGGCCGCATGGGAGGAGACGGATGTCAGCAGGAGTGCCAGGGCAAGGCCTAGCGATTGGAGATATCTAGTCATCATGACCTCAGTCTTTTTATGATTATTTTTATGGTCTTCAGCAGTACCGTCGGTCTGATGATGAGAATAATGCTCTCAAAAGACAGGCTTGACGCATCGCTGCAAGTAAAGCGGGTTCGAACAATACTACGGTATCTGCTAGCAAATGTCGCGATCTCGTACGTTGGTAGTAGAACGCTTTGATACGAAAAGTAACTTTATTGAAGCAGATATTCAACTTGGCTCGTCTGGGTGTATTTTCTGTTCGCATCATTGCCGATTCTGTCCGTGCTTTTGTTGAGACCTGCTGTATGGCCACCAAGGCGTAACCGCAACCGTCATAGACGCGAACAGTCAGTGACCTGTTTGGTGTTGAGTCAGTGTTGTGGCTCTGCTGTGAAGGTCTAATCTTGCTATTGACTTTATTCTTGGATTCAACGAAGGTTGCCATAGAATTCAAACGATCGTATTAATCGGATGTTTGAAATGGCTGTGCCGCATTATGACCAATCAGAGCATGATGCAAACGCACGAACAATGGATCGGATTGTCAACAGGCAGTCCTTACGCTAACCACCACTTGGAGATCAGTTGATGATTTACGAAGGTAAAGCCATCACGGTCAGCATGATCGAAGGTGACATCGCCGAACTCAGGTTCGACCTGCAAGGCGAGTCCGTCAACAAATTCAACCGTGCCACGCTGGAAGAATTACAGGCTGCCACTGTTGCGATTGCAGCCAATGATGCAGTCAAGGGCGTGCTGCTAACGTCTGGCAAAGACTCGTTTATCGTAGGTGCCGATATCACCGAATTCGGCAGTTATTTTGCCGGCCCTGAAGAGACGATCGTTGAGTGGTTGGGCTATGCCAACAGTGTATTTTCGGCACTTGAAGACTTGCCAGTACCGACCTTGTCAGTGATCAACGGTGTTGCGTTGGGGGGTGGTATGGAGCTGGTGCTGTCCACCGATATTCGGGTGATGGCAGACAGTGCAAAAATTGGTCTGCCGGAAGTCAAACTGGGCATTATGCCTGGCTTCGGCGGCACCGTGCGCTTGCCGCGTGTGATTGGTGCCGACAACGCGATCGAATGGATTTGCATGGGCAACGAGCAGAAAGCCGACAAGGCGCTGGCCGACGGTGCCGTGGATGCAGTATTCAGTGCTGACACACTGCGCCCACAGGCGCTTGAAATGCTCAAATCTGCAATTGCTGGTGCCATCAACTGGCAGCAACGCCGGGCTGAAAAAACCGCCAAGCTGACGCTGAACACCATGGAATCGATGATGGTGTTCGAAACGGCCAAGGGCTTTGTGATGGGGCAGACCAAGGGTCATTACCCGGCGCCGATCACCGCCATCAAAACGATGCAAAAGCATTGCTCCATGAGCCGCGACAAAGCGCTGGTAGTGGAATCCAAAGGCTTTGCAACGCTGGCTAAAACCACTGAAAGCCAGGCATTGATCGGTTTGTTCCTGAACGATCAGCTGCTGAAAAAGAAAGCCAAGGAATACGACAAGATCGCCAAGCCAACCAACATGGCAGCGGTGTTGGGTGCCGGTATCATGGGCGGTGGAATTGCCTACCAGAGCGCCTATAAAGGCACGCCGATCCTGATGAAAGACATCAACGAAGCCGGTATTGAGCTGGGCCTGAACGAGGCTAACAAGCTGCTTTCCCGTCGCGTCGAAAAAGGCAAAATGACGGCTCTGAAAATGGGCGAATCACTGAACCGTATTCGCCCAACCCTGAGCTACGGCGACTTCGGCGCTGTGAATACCGTGGTAGAAGCGGTGGTTGAAAACCCGAACGTCAAAAAAGCCGTTCTGGCGGAACTGGAAGACAAGGTCAGCGACGATACCATCGTCACTTCCAACACCTCGACCATTTCTATTGACCTGCTTGCGGCAGACCTCAAGCGGCCGCAAAACTTCCTCGGCATGCACTTCTTTAACCCGGTACATATGATGCCGCTGGTGGAAGTGATTCGTGGATCAAAAACCTCTGCTGAAGCGGTTGCGACCGTCGTTGCCTACGCCAAAAAAATGGGCAAGACCCCGATTGTCGTCAACGATTGCCCCGGTTTTCTGGTGAACCGGGTTTTGTTCCCGTATTTCGCCGGTTTTGCGGCTCTGGTACGGGATGGTGCTGATTTCCAGAAAATCGACAAGGTGATGGAAAAGTTCGGTTTCCCAATGGGCCCTGCTTACCTGCTGGACGTCGTTGGTATTGATACCGGTGTTCACGCCAACGAGGTGATGGCAGCAGGCTTCCCGGATCGCATGAAAGCCGATTACAAAACTTCCATGGAAGTGATGTTTGAAAACCATCGTTATGGCCAGAAGAACGGTGTTGGTTTCTACAAATACGAAACCGACAAGAAAGGCAAACCGAAAAAAGTCGTTGATGAGCAAGCCTATGAGCTGATCAAACCGGTTGTGGCTGCTGCGACTGAGTTTGACGCCGACGAGATAATTGCCCGCTGTATGATTCCGATGTGTATCGAGGTTGCCCGCTGTCTGGAAGAAGGCATTGTGGATACGGCAGCAGAAGCGGATATGGGCCTGATCTTCGGTATTGGTTTCCCGCCATTCCGTGGTGGAGCCTGTCGTTACATGGATACTGTTGGCCTGTCCAGCTTTGTTGCCCTGTGCGACACATTTGCTCATCTGGGCAAACTGTATGAGCCGACTGACCGGATGCGTGTTATGGCCGCCAATGGTGAATCCTACTTCCCGGCAGCAGCCAACGCCGCCGTCACGACAGACAGTGCGGAATAAGCGCGAACCTGGAGAAATTTATGACAACCCTGAATCCCAAAGACGTTGTAGTGATCGACGCGGTTCGTACGCCCATGGGCCGTTCCCGTGGTGGCGCTTTCCGTCATGTCCGTGCAGAAACCCTGTCCGCCACGATTATCGACGCGCTGTTTGAACGTAACCCGGATGTCCCGCCCAAGCTGGTGGAAGACATCATCTGGGGCTGTGTGAATCAGACCAAAGAGCAAGGCTTTAACGTTGCTCGTCAAATTGGTCTGCTGACCAAAGTTCCCAAAGAAGCCGGTGCGCAAACTGTTAACCGCCTGTGTGGTTCTGCCATGAGCGCCATTCACACCGCTGCCCAGGCCATTATGACCGGCAACGGTGATGTGTTTGTGGTGGGTGGTGTAGAGCATATGGGCCACGTAGAAATGACCCATGGCTTTGATCATAATCCGGCATCGTCCAAGCACTTTGCTAAGGCCTCCAACATGATGGGGCTGACCGCAGAAATGCTCGGCAAGATGCATGGCATCAGTCGTGATCAGCAGGATGCCTTTGCGGTGCGGTCGCATCAACGTGCCCACCAGGCAACGCTGGATGGCAAGTTCAAGAATGAAATCGTCCCGATGTATGGCCACGATGCGGATGGCAAACAGGTGCTGATCAGTGAAGATGAAACCATTCGCCCGGAAACCACGTTACAGACCCTGGGTGCCTTGCGTCCGGCATTTGATCCCAAGAGTGGTACGGTGACGGCGGGTACGTCTTCCCAGATCACTGACGGCGCTGCTGCGATGTTGTTGATGAGTGCTGAAAAAGCCGAAGAGCTGGGCCTCAAGCCGCGTGCTCGTATCGTTTCCATGGCGGTTGCCGGTGTAGATGCGGCGATTATGGGTTACGGCCCGGTGCCAGCGACCAAAAAAGCCTTGAAGCGTGCCGGTCTGGAAACCAGCGATATTGATTACTGGGAATTGAACGAAGCCTTTGCGGCCCAGTCACTCCCTTGTATCAAGGATCTGAAGCTGACCGAAATTGCTGAAAATCGTATCAATATCCATGGCGGTGCGATTGCTCTGGGTCACCCGCTGGGGTGTTCCGGTGCCCGTATTTCCACCACTCTGATCAACGTGCTTGAGCAGGAAGGTGGACGCTATGGCGTCTCGACCATGTGTATTGGTTTGGGCCAGGGTATCGCCACCGTGTGGGAACGCCTCTGATTATCGTCAAGTATTCAATGCATCAACAGCCTGTCTGGGCTCGACCGTCTGTTGTTGCAAAGAATGGAAAAAGCCCGCAGCGATAACCGCTGCGGGCTTTTTTTGTTTAGCGGCCAGGGTGAGATGGCGGGCTACTGGATGACCACTCGGGCATTCAGAGGTTGAATCGGACGGCTGTTTTCACCGATCAAACGTGTGAAGACGACAATTTGATCAGCAGAGGCTTCAATCGGGGTTTTCAGTACAAACCAGCTGACGCCTTCAGTACAGGGTGGGGTCGTCAGGGAGCCGTTGTATTGTATGTAATCCAGGGATTCGGGCAGCAATTTTGATATGTCCAGCCTGTTGTCCAATTCCTTTTTCTCACCAGACAGGGGAAGGTCGCCCCAGACTTTGGCCAATTCCTTATTTTCTTCACCGGCCTGGAGCATGATGGCCAGTACCGCCAGCCGACCTTCCGGAGTGGCATGGACAAGATGCATGGCCATGGGATACGACTTGCCTTCGATACGGTTTTCAGCCGGCGTGTGGAAATGGAACTGAATCAGGTTAAAGCTGCGAGAACCCACATTCAAGGTATTGCCAGCGGCGTAATTCACCTGCACCGTGTGACCGTTGTTGAGGATTTCCTTACCGCCGGGATGGTAATTCAAGACCAGAGGTATCTGATCGGCTGCGATCATCTCGGTCAGATTCAATGGCGACTGGTTCAGGCCACTGCCGCAGCTTGTATAGTCTGCAGATAGGGTGGCCCAATGCTCGGGGCCATCGTCACCCTCGTAACTCCAGTGTGGTGATGGATTGGCGCTGGCAATCAGGCTATTCAGGGTGAGTGCACTGATCAGGATCAGGGCAGACTTTTTAATCATGGGTTAGCTCTTTCTCTGCTGGCCAGGTGATGAATCAAACCTGGGGTTACTTATGGACTGTGCTCGTTGCTGTTGTTCGTATAGGGGACATCGCTGGCTTGCTCTGTCTGTAGTTACCGAACCGCAGATCAAACCGGCTGAAAAATACAGTGACTGGGTGGCGATCTACGCATGAGATACCAGGTTGACAGGAAGGTTGCATAACGTCGGCCTGATTGGAACGGCCCCTTCGGGTTGGGTGACTCTTGCACACCAGGCGCAGGTGGGTGTGTGCTTCCGCGTTGTTATAGAACCAGGCGAACAATGCCGCTCAAGCGACCGGCATTGATCACCGGTAAACAAAGTACCGGGGCGGGCAGATTCTGACTGGCCAGCTGGGGGACACCACTGAGCCAGACTTTGCCAAGCTGACCTTCTCCGCGCTCAATCTGATCCCCATCATAGCGCTGGTGGAGATCTGAGCCATCAATGGCAAAGCCATCGTGGAATTTCAGCTGGTTGTCATCTGGCAGCCAGACTTCATATTGGCTGGCGATAGGCGTACCCAGTGTGGATAACAGGCAAACCACATGGCTATTCTTGTGATTATCGATATACGGCAAAGCAAGACCGGTTGCGAGCCCGTATTCTTCGGCGGAATGAGCACGGATAAAGCGGTGACGATTCGCCAGATTCTGTAGTAGCAGTGGCTGATCCAGCTGCCATGCCTTGCCTGGCAGACTTTCTCCCTGTTGGATGGTCATATTGCGAGATATGGCGGCAAATTGCTCCAGTAGACCGTAATAACCCTCCATCAGGTTTAACTGCTGTGGGCTTTGGGTATCATTTTGCCAGATTTCGACAGCGCCACTGGCGGTTCCGGGGTTACCACAAAAGAGCACCACAACCGCTTGAAGAAAATCACCGGCAAAGATCGGAATTGCAAGACCTGAGTCTATTCCGGTATCAGAAATAAAATTGCTGCGTTTGAAGCGGTCACTTCTGAGATCAGACCAGAGAACCGGGTGGCCACATTGCCAGGCACTACCAGGTAAGCCCTCGCCATAACCAAAGGTCATGGTCGCACTGATTTCGGCAAAATGGCCCAGTTCTCCGTAGTAACTGGCTGACGCGAGTAAATGACTGGAGCGGTCAGACTCCGTATGGTTGGGTACCCAAATCTCTGCTGCTTTTGTAAACGCATTCATCGATATCTCCCTGATAAGCGACAGAGTCATCGCTGTGATAATGTTCAGCGTGTTTCGGCAGCCTTCTGAAGCTGTTGCCATGGATCGAGTAGTGTTAAGTGGCAGCGTTACTGTTCGTCTTCAGTGCTCCGTGACTATTTTATTATTGCTCTGGTTGTTGCTCTGGTTGTTGCTCGGGCTTGTTATTGGTTGCGGCCATTCTGCTCTGCGCATGTAACATACCCAGAGCCATGCCCCAAGCTTAGGGTACTTGTACCTGTCGCTGCAGCATGAATCTAGCGAAGCAAGATGATTTTCAGAGATAGTCCAGCAATGATGTCACTATGGCCATATTGCCAATAAAGTTAATAATAAGTGAGCATATGATGGTGGTTCAGACCGCACTGGTATTACTGGCTTTTGCAGCCAATTCTCTTTTATGCCGCTGGGCTTTGAGGGAATACAGTTTTGATTCCGAAAGCTTTACGATCATCCGTCTGGTGGCGGGTGCGGTGGTATTGAGTGTGTTGCTGTGGTATCAGAATATCCGCTTGGGGAGCCGCAATCGTGTCTGCCCGAACAGCCGGCGCTTCTGGTTACTGGGGCTGGGGTTATTTGTTTATGCGTCGGCATTTTCCATGGCGTATGTCAGTCTGGATACCGGTGTCGGGGCTTTCGTATTGTTCGCCACAGTACAGCTTGGGTTGCAATGGGTAAATATCTGGCGCGGCGCACGGCCTGGAGCCTGGCAACTGGTGGGGATGTTGGTCTCGATTACCGGGCTGGCCTTGCTGCTGCTGCCTGGCAGTGCACTGTCTTCCTGGTGGGCAGTGCTGTTAATGGTCACGGCTGCACTCGGTTGGACTGGTTTTGTGGTGCTGGGCCAGGGTTCGTCAACACCTTTGGCAGATGTGCAAGCTGCCTTTGTCGCCGCTAGTCTGCTGTCGATACTATTAATACCTTTTACAGCTGAACCCGAGTGGTCGAATTGGCAGCCTTTACTGCTTGCTGTGATATCGGGTGCCATAGCCTCAGGGTTGGGTTACTTTGGCTGGTATCGGGTTTTGCCCTGGCTGGGGATCCATCGTGCTGCTCAGGTACAGCTATTGGTGCCGGGGCTGGCAGTATTGATGGGGGCGCTGGTGTTATCCGAGCGTTTAACAACCTTGATGTTACTGGCCATGGGGCTGATTGTGGCCGGTGTTTTGATTGCGATTCGGGCGCGCCGATCCGTTGATACCTGAACCAGGCCTCACACATCGGTGCCGATCCAGACAACCCGACCGATAATTTCCAGCTGGTTCATGTCGTTTTGTTCCAGTAATACGTCGTTGTAGTGCTTGTTGTCCGACAGTAGCCAGACCCCTTGTCCCGGTACTCTCTGGATGCGTTTGATCATTTCGAAATTTTCTTCCCGCAAGGCATAGAGGCGACCATCCAGAAGCGACCTGTTCTGGGTGTCGATCAGCACCAGGCTGCCGTCGGGAATGGTCGGATTCATACTGTCGCCCCTGGCCGTCAGTATCACCAGAGACTGGTCGTTCAGACCTCGCTGTTTGACCCAGTGGCTCGGCAGTGCAAATTCCGGACTCGCTGTCCGGGTTTGGCAATGCTGGTGAGAGGCGGTATAGCACGGGATCGATTTCAGCTTGCTGTCGTTGACAGACAAGGTGTCATATTGATCCGCATGCATCAGCCCTTCACCGGATACCGCCCATTCAATAGAAACGTTCGCTGCCTTGGCCATGGCGACCAGAGGCTCAACGGTTGTCGCACTGGCACCCTTGATGCAACGATAGAGTTGTGATTCCGAGATACCTGCGGCATCGGCGAGTTTTTTCTTGCTGCCGACCAGGTCGGCCATCGCAGCAATTCGTTGTCCCAGACTGGTCAAAAAATCCATCGATGTTTTATTTTCACTGTCGGTCGGTGCGCTATTCATGTTGTCGCTGCTGGTTAGGTATGCAAAACCGCTTGTGTGTCTCACTCGGAGTGTTGGCGTCACACATATATGCTTGTATCTGTTGACTTGGTTGCATATGTGTCAATATGCTCCGCACATCTCTGAGAGACCGACGAGAGGTTGCTGGGTATTTGCGGGCAAACAGTTACGAGTCCATACAAAAGGCGACCGTTTTTATACTGTCAGTGTATTTCCAGCAGGCAGTATAAAAACACAAAGTTGATTTTGCATTAGTAAAAATTGGTACTTTTGCCTGAGAAAATGGGTTTGAACTATAGATTTTGCCCATTAAAGGGTCATATCGGCTGTGAGTGTCTCTTGACGCGCAGCAAGATGTTCCCAAATCAGTACCGCAGTGGAACTGGTTGGAGAAAATGAAAAATGGCGTTCAGATAGTATGCTTGATGCTTTCCGCGTTGCCATATGGTCTGGCAAACTTGCTGGCGATGAACTCAGCGCAAGCGAGCTGAGCGGCGGTTCTATTCAAATGACTGCCAGAGTTTTACTCTTGTTGCAGCTACGGGCACGGTTTGTTTTTGCTGCCTCCGCGTTTTCCGGTTTTGTTAATGTTCATCTGTTCCACCCTGTTGTATTGAAGATATTGCGTTAATCGCGGATGTCTGGCCTCTATTGAGAGGATCGTTGTAAGAAGGTGAGGTCGATCCAACAGGCTTTCAGACGCCAGGATTGTCATCTCACGGATGTAAGGACGTCATGGCAGACAACTGCGAGGCATCTTCCGTTTTTAGAGCTAGCGGTTTGTGATATTTGTCAGTGGAACCATGATTACCGATAATTTGTTGACTGAAACGTGATTGAAATCAACGCTGTTGAGCTTTGGCAGGTTGATCGTTTCAAGTCATATGTACGCTTTAGAGGAACTGATTATGGCGTTTGTCGTCGCCGAAAGTCTTGCAGAACAAATAGCCAACCACCTTGCAGATCGCATTATTCAGGGTGATCTGGTGAATAATGAACGTATTCAGGAAGCCCGTATCGTCAGTGAATTGCAAGTCAGTCGTGGCTCTGTACGTGAAGCACTGTTGATTCTGGAGCGTCGCCACCTGGTGACTATTCAGCCGCGCCGTGGTGCCTATGTGACTGAATTGAATGCTGACCGGGTACGCAGCCTTTATCGCCTGTACGGTAATCTGCTTGAAATGCTGGCCGAAAAGCTGGCCTGGAGCTGGAAAGAAGAAGACAAGAAAAAGCTGGAGTTGCTGGTCAACAAGCTGCGTAACACGGCCGCTGTACATGATCACCATCTTTTTATCGAAGCCAATTTTGAACTGATTTCCAGTGCTGCCGTCGCCGCTGGTAATGAGTATTTGAAAACCGCACTCGACAATCTGCAACCTCCCTTGCATCGTGCGCTGGCATTGGCATTACGCAAAAACCTTGGCGAAATGGACGAAACCAGCCTGTTTGTTACTCGCCTGATCGAATGCACACTCAGCGACCAAAATGATGAGATACCGGCGTTGGTCAATGAGTATTGCAAACGTCATTGCTCGCTGGTGGTTCAGGCAATCGAAGCCAACACACTGAAAGAGTCTGTGTAACATACCCGAAGTGGCCGTAGCCCGCCGGGTTAGCCACTTCAGATCAACACCGCTATCATAGCGGGCTGTCGTCTCCAGCCCACCGGATTCCTATGCGCCTGAAGGCCATCAAACTCTCTGGCTTCAAATCTTTTGTTGACACGACCACTGTCAGCTTTAATACCAACATGACTGGTATCGTTGGCCCCAATGGTTGTGGCAAGTCCAACACCATTGATGCCGTCCGCTGGGTGATGGGGGAAAGCTCGGCCAAATACCTGCGCGGCGACGCCATGACGGACGTCATTTTTAATGGATCTTCCGAGCGCAAACCGGTTGGCAAGGCCAGCGTCGATCTGGTGTTTGACAACAGTGATCAGACCTTAAGGGGCGAGTACGCCGCCTACACCGAAATCAGCGTACGCCGTCAGGTTACCCGAGATGGCCAGTCCACCTACTTTCTGAATGGCAGCCGCTGCCGTCGCAAGGATATTACCGACCTGTTTCTTGGCACCGGCCTGGGGCCGCGTTCCTATGCCATTATCGAACAGGGCATGATTTCCCGCCTGATTGAGGCCAAACCAGAAGAGCTGCGGGTGTACGTCGAAGAGGCCGCAGGTATCTCTCGCTACAAGGATCGTCGTCGCGAGACCGAGAACCGCATGCGACGCACGTTGGAAAATCTTGAACGTCTGCAAGACATCCGCGATGAACTCACGCGCCAGCTCGGTCATTTACAACGTCAGGCCGAAGCGGCTGAAAAGTACAAGGCGCTGAAAGCCGAAGAGCGGCAAAAGAAGGCTCAGCTGCAAGCCCTGAAATGGCAGCAGCTGGATCAGGACTATCGTAAACGGGAGTTGTTCATTACAGAACTGGACACCCGTTTTGAAAAACACCGCTCTGAACAAGTCAGGATTGACGCGGATTCCGAAGCGCTGCGGCTGTTACAGAGTGAAGACCATGAGCGGTTCCAGGCTGTTCAGGGTCGCTTTTACGAAGTTGGTGCTCGAATTGCCCGACAAGAACAAAAGATAGAACACCAGTCGCAAATGTCGCTGGAGCTGGATCGTAATCTGGCGGAAGCCGAACGGCAGCTGGAAGCCTGTCAGATTGCCCTGGAAGCCGACCAGCAGCAGCTGGATAACCTCGAAGCCGAGCGACTGCAACAGGAGCCAGAACAGGAACTGCTGGCAGAATTATTACTCCAGGCCAAAGACCAGCTTGATGATGCCGAACGCGAACAATCCCGCTGGCAGGATGACTGGCAGCAGTTTACCCAGCGTGCCGGTGAGCCCGCCCGGCAAGCGGACGTCGCGCACACACGCATTCAATCCCTCGACCAGCAGTTGCTGCGATTGCAACAACAGATACACAAGTTGCAAGGTGAGCAACAGCAGTTGCAAAACAACCCCGAACTCGACGAAATCCAGTTACTGCAAGAGGAAGCCGCCGAATATGAACTGCAAGCGGAAGAACAGCAGCAACGTGTCGACAGCAGCCGGGAGCAGGCCGAACGAGTCCGTGCCGATATCGAGCAACAGCGGCAACAGGTGGAAACCGGTCGGCAGCAGCTGAACCTGCTCAGTAACCGCAAGGCCACGCTGGAAGCCCTGCAAAAAGCGGCGCTGGGGCAAAGCAGTGATGCCATGGCACGTTGGCTCGAAAGCCGACAATTGTCACGCAAACCCCGTTTGGCAGAACGACTGCAGGTTGAAAGTGGCTGGGAAACCGCCGTGGAAGCGGTATTAGGCGACTACCTGCAGGCGCTGGTGATCGATAATCTGGACATGGCCAGCCAATGGCTGGACAGCTTGCAGGAAGGCAACCTGGTGCTCTGGTCGGGTCTCGAACTACCGCCGTCAGATTCTCCGCTCGCGTCTGACTCATTGTTACAACGGCTGCAATCTCCCTACCAACTGGGCGATTTACTGGCTCCGGTTCGAACCATTGGTTCACTCGATCAGGCGCTGGCCCGGCGGCAGGAGTTGGCTCCGGGTGAAAGCTGGATGACGCCCGATGCGGTACGGGTGGGTCGTGACTGGTTACGAGTGCAACGCCAGGCGGAAAGTCAGGGCAGTGTACTGGGCCGCCAGCAGGAACTGGAATTACTGCTGGAACAATGGGACCAGCTCGATATGGATGTTGAAGATTGGGAAGCAGAATACGAAGCGGCACGTATGCGCCTGCACGGACTGGAGCAGCAACGCGACGCCGCCCAGCGTGAATGGCAACAAGTGAACAGCCAACTGATGACCTTACAGGCCCAGCTTTCAGCCCATCAGGCACGAGCAGAACAGTTTGCGCAACGCAGCCAGCGTATCGACGATGATCTGGCTGAAGCTCGTGAACAGCAGGCGTTATTACAGCAAGAGCTGGAAGAAACCCGTATGCAATGGCAGCAAGCCAGTGATGCCATAGAACTGTACGGCGATGAACGAGATCAGCTGCTGTTGCAGCGGGACAGTAAGCAACAGCAACTGGACGATGCCCGTACAGTGTTACAGCAGCGGCAGCAGGGAGCCCATCAGGCAGAACTGGGCCAGCGTGAGCTGGATAGCCGCATTCAGGGGCTGAACACCGCCATCCAGCGATTAAGCGTCCAGCTGGAACAGTGGCGCAGTCGAAAACAGACTATACTGTCAAGCCAGAAACAGGATCACAGTATTGATCTGACGCACTTGAAAGAAGAATTGCAGCAACTATTGGAACAGCGTCAGCAAGCCGAACAGCAGGTACAGGAAGCTCGTTCCCGCTTGGAAGGTTCAGAGACTGGCTTGCGTCAGCTGGAACAACAACGTAGCCAGGCGGAACAGCAAGCACTGGATGTACGTAACCAGCTTGAAGCGGTACGAATGGAATGCCAGGCACTGGATATACGTCGTCAGGCACTGATTGAACAACTGCAGGAAGAGAAACTCACCCTGAAAGAAGTACTGGATAACATGCCAGATGAAGCGGATCCCGAGCAGTGGCAGCAAGATCTGGCTGATCTTGGCGAACGTATTCGCCGGCTCGGCAATATCAACCTGGCAGCGATTGATGAATACCGCCTGCAATCCGAGCGCAAGACATATCTGGATGCCCAGAACAACGACCTGGAAACCGCGCTGGCGACACTTGAAAGCGCAATCCATAAAATTGACCGGGAGACCCGTACCCGCTTTAAAGAGACCTTTGATAAAATCAATAACGGACTGGCAGAGCTGTTTCCCAAAGTCTTTGGTGGTGGTCATGCCTGGCTGGATCTGACCGATGACGATTTGCTGAATACCGGTGTCGCCATTATGGCGCGCCCTCCGGGCAAGAAAAACAGCACCATTCACCTGTTGTCTGGTGGTGAGAAAGCATTAACGGCCATTGCCCTGGTGTTTTCCATCTTCCAGTTGAATCCGGCACCGTTTTGCATGCTCGATGAAGTGGATGCACCACTGGATGATGCCAATGTCGGACGTTATGCCAAACTGGTAAAAGCGATGTCAGGCAAGGTGCAGTTTATTTTTATTACCCACAACAAAATTGCGATGGAAATGGCATCCCGGCTGCTGGGAGTCACCATGCAGGAACCGGGCGTATCAAGACTGGTCTCCGTTGATGTAGAGGCAGCCACAGAAATGATCGAACAGTAGCGATAATCTGGGAATAGAACCGGAAGCATAACGGGCAGCCTACAACGGGTTGTATGAGACATCAGATCCAGTTGCCCGACAAAACACCAACGATGAGGACGTTATGGAATTGACCTGGAAAACGGTCATGATATTGCTGGGTTTACTGGCAGTCGTGATTATTGTAGTGGATGGCATACGACGTATGAAACGTGCTCGCGCCATGGCACTGAAGCTGGATATCAGCAAAGATTTCAAATTTCCGGAAGGTAACCACAACCCGGAATTACCCGGTGGCCGTTTTCGGGTTGTCGGTAATCCGGCAGCAGCGGAGGCAGACGCAGACGCCCGCGTCAGTGCACCAGATACGGATACCCGGCTTGATGGATTTGCAAATACAGCAGATGGCGCGCCTGACTTGATATCAGAGGACGATCGTAGCGCCTTGAATGAGCAACGTCATGCTGCAGAGCATCCTCTGATGGAGAGCGGAGCTGGCGACGAGTCGCTCAGCGAGTCGGTCAGTGATAGCGATGAGCGGTCAGCACCCCGCAGTGAAGCATTTCATGCACTCGAACCCGATGGCCCCGAATCCGATGAGCAGGCCCTGCAGCAAAATCTCCATAGTTGGCTGAATGCTCGCAGCCGTGAGCTGGAGGAAACATCCGCAGATCAGGCTCCTGCCGCCATTATTCCGAAAGCCCGGCCAGTCAATCTGGATGAAG
Source organism: Oceanobacter antarcticus (assembly GCF_044962685.1). NCBI lineage: Bacteria > Pseudomonadati > Pseudomonadota > Gammaproteobacteria > Oceanospirillales > Oceanospirillaceae > Oceanobacter > Oceanobacter antarcticus. The sequence goes on along the minus strand of NZ_JBBKTX010000029.1, from coordinate 39,410 downwards.
CCGTGCCGCTGTTGATGACGGTAGAAGCGTTGGGCGAACGCAATGTCATTATCGAACCGGAGTTGCACGTTGAGGTGCAGGATACCGCTGACGAGCAACCGCTGACGGCAAAGGACGACGAAGCAGACCCACTGCTGGCCGATGCAAACTGTCAAGAGAGCGGTCAAGCGGGTGAGCAAGAGACCATCCACCTGGAAGATGAAATTGCCCAGCAGGAAGAGCAGGGCGTTGATCAGGGCAGTGAGTTGATTATCTATGCCGGGGACGATGCTGAACAACTGTCCACCCGTGCGGCGGCAGAGGTGGTACTGGTGATTCATGCCCGCGCCCGCGATGAAACCGGATTTTCAGGCCGTTCTCTCTTACACCTGTTTGATGGTTGCGATTTACGTTACGGCCAGGAACAAATCTTTCATCGATTTGAAGATGCAGATGGCAAGGGGCCAATCCAGTTTTCAGTCGCTCAAACCTATGAACCCGGTGTTTTTAGCCCGGCTAGCATGGAAGATGAGCACTTTTCCGGGTTGACGTTCTTTTTAAGCTTGCCGGGAGCAAAGCGTCCGTTAGAGGCTTATCAGGCGATGTCTGAAATGGCTCGGCTGTTGGCAGACCATCTCAACGCCGAGCTCAAGGATGCGACTCACAGTACCTTCACCAAACAAACGGTCGAGCATGATCGTCAGCAAATTCTCGAATATGAACGTCGGCAAGCCTTGCTGGCGAAAAAACAGGCTGCGGGCAAGCGACGTTAACTTCGTTGCCCGCTTATTGCCGAACAACCGAACCCTTCAGACGCGGCACTGACCGCGCTTGCCAGTGTGAGCCAGATAGTCATGTCTTCCCCAGATACATCGTCAACCCAGTCCAATGTGTTACCGACGCAAGCCCGCACACGTATTGAACAGCTGCGTCAGCAAATCAACGACCATAATCACCGTTATTACGTATTGGATGAAGCGGCGATTCCGGATGCGGAATACGACCGCCTGATGCGAGAACTACAGACGCTGGAAGCGCAATATCCTCAATGGATAACTGCCGACTCTCCAACCCAGCGAGTAGGGGCAGAGCCACTGGCGGCGTTTGATCAGGTTCAACATGAACTACCCATGTTGTCGTTGGATAACGCCATGAACGCGGAAGAGTTTGCTGCGTTTTATCAGCGTATCCGCGATCGCCTGAAAACGACGGCCGAGATTGAACTGATCTGCGAACCGAAACTGGATGGCCTGGCCGTCAGTTTGCTTTATGAGCAGGGCAAGCTGGTACGGGCAGCAACTCGAGGTGATGGCCAGACCGGCGAAGACATCACCCGTAACGTACGTACCATCAACAACGTACCCTTACGCCTCCAGGGTGACGCCTGGCCGCGACGTATTGAAGTGCGTGGTGAAGTGTACATGCCCAAAGCCGGGTTCGAGGCCTACAACGCCAAAGCCAGGGCTGCGGACGAAAAAGTGTTTGCCAACCCGCGTAATGCGGCGGCTGGCTCACTACGTCAGCTTGACGCTCGTATTACCGCCAAACGGCCGCTGGAATTCTGTGCTTACAGCATCGGCATCGTGTCGGATGAATTTGGACTGGCAACGACACATCGCGGGATTCTGGATCAGATTCAGGGTTGGGGTATCCGCATTAACCCGGAAACCCGCACTGCGAATGGTCTGGAACAGGCGCTCGATTGCTATCGGCTGTTAGGAGAAAAACGCCACCAACTGGGCTACGAAATTGATGGTTCAGTGTTCAAGGTGAATGCGCTGGCATTGCAGCAACAGCTGGGATTTGTCGCCCGCGCGCCACGTTGGGCGATTGCCTATAAATTTCCGGCGGTGGAGCAGATGACCCGCTTGCTCGGGGTCGACTTCCAGGTTGGTCGTACCGGCGCAGTAACCCCGGTGGCACGACTGGAACCCGTGCATGTGGCCGGAGTGACCGTCAGCAATGCCACGCTGCATAATATGGATGAAGTGGCGCGCCTGGGTGTGCGTATTGGCGATACTGTGATTGTGCGCCGGGCGGGTGACGTGATTCCCCAGGTGGTCTCCGTGGTACTGGAGCAACGGCCGGAACACACCGATGCCATTCTGATACCGGACAGCTGCCCGGTGTGTGACTCGCTGATTGAAAAGGTGGAAGGTGAAGCCGTGGCCCGTTGTACCGGTGGCCTGGTGTGTGCCGCGCAACGCAAGGAAGCGATCAAGCACTTTGCCTCGCGCAAGGCGCTGGATGTTGAAGGCCTCGGCGATAAACTGATTGAACAGCTGGTGGCGGCCGATCTGATTGATTCCGTCGATGACCTGTTTCACCTGACGCTGGAGCAGTTGTCCGGTTTGGAGCGTATGGGGGAAAAATCGGCAACCAACGTACTGGCGGCACTCGACAAGGCCAAACAGACCACACTGGGCCGTTTTTTGTATGCGCTGGGTATTCGCGAAGTCGGCGTAGTGACTGCTCAGAGTCTGGCGGATCATTTCGGTTTTTTGCAGCGGATTATGGATGCCAGTATTGAGCAATTACTGGACGTTGCCGATGTGGGCAGCGTTGTTGCCAGTCATGTCGTCAACTTTTTTGCTGAAGCCCACAACCGTACCGTGATCGAGCAACTCAAAAACGCCGGAGTGGTCTGGCCCGAAGGGGAGCCGGCCAGAGCGGCTGCCGAAGACTTGCCACTGGCCGGGCAAACGGCCGTGATTACCGGTACGTTGACGGCGTTGTCCCGTGATGAAGCCAAAGCCCATTTACAAACCCTGGGTGCCAAGGTGACCGGCAGTGTTTCGGCCAAAACCGACTTTCTGGTAGCGGGTGAAAAAGCAGGCTCAAAACTGGCCAAGGCGACTCAGCTTGGGGTCAGCGTCTGGGATGAGACCCGGTTACTGGCCGTACTGGAAGAACATGGTATTCATGTCTGATATACATGCTGATAGACATGGTAGGAGGTTCCTCGGGGCCGAAAGATGTGAATGATGTCTGCTTGCGTCAATGATGGTTAAGACAGTGAATACGGGGACGCTGATATTGGTTAACAGGAGGCAGGGATGTGAAGCGACCAGGATATGCATTCATACAAAAACGAATACAAGCACCACAGACATCGCAAGCAGTACTCAGACACAAGTTGGCCATGACGGGTCGTGTTGGTAAACGCATCAACGCGTTTTTACTGCCGGTGTTACTCGCGGCGTTGCTTTCCGCCTGCTCCACACCACAGCCAAAAAATATCAACGACGTCTGTGCCATCTTTGATGAACAGTACGACTGGTATTCCGCATCAAAAGCAGTGGAAGATCATTATGGCATTCCCATTCCGGTCACCATGGCGTTTATTCATCAGGAGTCCCGCTTCATCGGCGATAACCGTCCACCGCGCAAATGGTACTTCTGGATTATTCCAGGTGGTCGGCCATCCACGGCCTATGGTTATGCCCAGGCTCTGGATACCACCTGGCGTGAATACCAGCAAAAAACCGGCCGCTGGAGTGCCGATCGGGATGATTTTGAAGACGCCGTCGACTTTGTTGGCTGGTACAACCTCAACAGTGTCAAGCGTGCGCATATTCGCCCCAACGATGCCTATCGCCTGTATCTGGCTTATCACGAAGGCGCTGGTGGTTACCTGAAAGGCAGCTATCAGCATAAAAAATGGTTATTGGATATCGCCCGCAAGGTTGACCAGCGCGCCCGTCGTTACACCAGTCAGTTGCAACAATGCCGCGACTCGCTGGACGACGGCTGGTTCTGGCGTGGCCTGTTTGGGCAAGCCCCTTTTTCAGTCCCCTTGTCTCCCGCTCAGCAAGCCATCGCAGCGCGGGTGTTATGGTCTCAGGCTGGATAAAGGCTGTCGTTCAGGCCGTGATCAGGCGCTTTTCCCTGCATACCCTGTTGCTTGCGCCAATTATCCAGTCGGGTATGCAACTGTTTGCCATCGAACCTCGCGTTATCCGCTACGGAGGCGTAAAGGCTGGCATCCAGCTGTTGCAGTAGTGTCGCCAGCTGCGGATCATGGGCGTGTTCTGCCAGTTGATCGAGCCGCTGTATCCGGGTATCTGCCATCTCGTGGTGGAGCCAGGCCAACAGGGCGGTACGGATTGCACGGGTGTTACCCTGGTTACATGCGGTTGTCAGACTGGACCAGCTGCCCAGACCGCCAGCTGTATGACCGCTGGTCGGTGCTGACGGTCGATGATTACGGCGCCTCCACCAGTACAGCGTCAGCAGGTTGGTACACAGCAGAATCAGCGCGAGAATCCAGCCAATCAGCCCTGTTGTATTGATACCATGAATACTTTCCCGATGGCTGGCCGCCATGCCATCCGTGCTGTTCGCTGCTGATTGGCTTGACTGGGCTTGAGCGGATGTCGTCTGCGGGTGGTTGATCCCGGCAGCTGCAAGCGTGCTGCCACCGGGTGGCGGGTTAGTGCTGGTATGAGCCGGATTCGGTAAGACTGTCAGCGTGCGTGCTGGCAGGGTAGCGTATTGCAGTTGATTACTTTGGGTGTTCCACCATGGAATGCGCACTGCGGGCAGGATTACCTTGCCAGCCACGGTGGGCACCATGGCTACGGCTTGTTGAAACTGGCCGCTGATGCCGTTGTCACTGACGTCATCATGGTACTCCGACTGATCTGGATACTGCTTCAGGCCGGTGGGTTGCGGCAAATCCGGCAAGACGATCTGACTGGCCGACATCCCTTCTGTATTAATAATCAGCGTCCGCGTAATCGGTTCTCCAACCTGCCATTGCTCCGGGTCGGCACTGAACTGTTCTGTCAGGCTGAGCTGATGCGCGGGTAGCCAGGGAGCAGTAGGGTAGGTGGCAGGAATCGGCAGAATCTCCAGTTCGAGCGGCCGCGTGACGGCGGAAATCATGGTGCGTTTACCACCCCAGGGATCGCCGCTGTTTTGCACAATGCCGACGGCCTGGAAGCGTTGACCGGGTATCACCAGCTTGCCGGCTTTTTCCGGGTAAATAACGTAACGCCGCTCATAAACGCCGACCCGTTCGCCGTTGAGCATACTGGTGTATTGTTTGGGCTCGCCGAGCATGTCGACGCGGGCGTCTTCAACATCAAGGTCGCTGAGATTGGCATCGCGATGGTTCACCCGGTAGTAGAGTTTCTCGGTGTAGAGAATTTGTCCCTGTACATAGTGCTCTGATTGTTGATCCAGCTGGATATCAAAAAAGGCGTATTTGTCGTCCTGTTCCTTGATGCTGCTGGATAACGGATCAACCCGGATAGTGAGTGGCTGGCTGCGTTCGCCCTTGAATTCAATTGCCGGAATAGTCAGTGTGCCCGTGCGTTTGGGCACCAGTGTCATGGTCCATTCGGTGCGTGAGCTACTGTCGCCATTAACCGAGCGCATGCTGTTCATGCGGTTTGGCCCTTGCACAATATCGAAATCCTGTTTGATGGCCGTCAGATCCGGTGAACCAATAATGATTTGCGGGTCATGGCTCAAGGTCAATTGCAGGGTTTCCTGTTCCGCTAAACGACTGCGGTCAACGCTGGCGGTAAAGCTGTCAGCCAGCAAGCGCGGGCTGATCAGCATCAGTGCCAGTAATAACAGTACTGCGCGTAGCGGCTGTGCCGGGGTTTTGAATAGCGGCGGGGTCTGGTATTGGAAAGTTGAACCGAACCGGATCTGCAGCCGGAATCCTCGCTGAATTACCATAAAACGTCCTCTGGCGGCTGATCTTTCGATTGCTGGGAATACTGGTATAAAAACTTGCGCTGCAGCAGCTTGCCCGGCTGGTCGGGAACCCGGTTGAGCCATTGGCGCAGGCTGGCTTGTTCTTCTGGACTCAGGTGCTGGAGGCTATCGGTGGGAATATCACCAAGTGCGCGTTGCGGGGTTTGAGTGCCATCGGCGGCATCGTCGGACACGGATGCTGAATCTTTGCCGCTTTGCGAGTCGGATTGATCGCCATCTTTGGCCTGCTGGTTGTTGCTGGCATCTTGCTGTGGTTGATCCGGTTGCTCTGACGCGGATTGCTCTGACTCTTGTCCCTGTTGTGGGTTTTGTTGTGGGTTTTGTTGTTGGCCCTGTTGTTGCTGACCCTGTTGTTGATTATCAGGTTGCTGATCCTGACTCGGGTGCTGACCTTGCTTGCCATCAGCGGAGGATGGCGGCTGTTGCTTGTCGCCAGACTGATTTTGCCCACCGGACGGTGCTGACGCATCGTCTTTTGATGGATCCGATGGATTCTGTTGCTGATTCTGTTGCTGATTCTGTTGCTGATTCTGTTGCTGATTCTGTTGCTGATTCTGTTGCTGATTCTGCTGTTGGTTTTGCTGTTGGTTTTGCTGTTGGTTTTGCTGTTGCTGCTTCAGTGCTTGCTCGACCAGATCGCGGTTTTTACGCGCATCCTCCATCTCCGGTTGTTGCTGCAGTGCTTTATCGTAGGCGGCCAATGCATCTTCATAGCGGCCTTGCTGTGCCAAGGCATTACCCTGGTTGTAGTGGCCAGTGGCACTGCTGTCACTGGCGAAGGCGTCGGCTGCTGCCTGATAGTCTCCGGCACGATAAGCCGCCGTGCCACGCCAGCCCGGGTCTTCAAATTTGCTGGCGGCAGCGGCAGGGTCGGTTTGCAGTAATTCGGCACCCTGTTGATCCGGCGTTGACCATAAATCTTGCCATTGCAGGCCCGTGCTGGTGGCTGCGGTGGTAGCGCTGGCGGTCGGGATATCAGCGGTACTATCGGCATAGCCGGGAGGTGCCGATAACAAGCCGAACGGCAGTAACAGCAGCAGCCACCAACTGGCCAGAACACCACGGCGAAATCCTGCCAACGCCAGTGGTAGCAACAACAACAGTAGCCAGAAACCTTCGTCTTGCCAGAGATCAAACTGCGGCTGCTGGTCGCTGCGGCTGGCGTCAGCGCTGTCGGCTGACTCTGGGGATGTGGCTGAGTTGGGAGCAACCGCGTCGGGTGTCCTCGGTACAACCGCTTGCCAGTCGTCATCCAGCAAGGTCATGGCATGCCAGGGTACCCCGAGTTGTTGTTGCAGTTGGTTCAGTGGGCGGGTATCGAGGCCGGGCAAGACAATCGTGCCATCACCGTCCTGAAGGAAACCGCCAGTGGGTAACGGGATCGGTGCGCCTTGCTGGCTGCCAACTGCAAGCACTCCGAGGTGGAAGCGGTTCTGATCCAGTATCTGGTTGATGCGGTTGACATCTTTCGACTGGATACCATCGGTAATCAGTAACAGGTCGGCGTGGTTATAACCGCTGTCCTGCACCAGCTGCTGGGCCAGTTCGATGGCGCGGTCGGGGCGGCTGCCGGGGCTGGGCATAATAAACGGCGACAAGGCGGGCAGCAGATTGGCGATGGTGCCAGTGTCGTTGGTCACCGGGGTAACGGTATGGGCATCACCGGCATAAGTGATCAGTGCGGTCTGGCCATCCCGGCGGGTGTTGAGAATATCGGTGATCTTTTGTAGTGCCCGTTCCGCGCGGGAGGGTGTGATGTCCTGGGCGGCCATGGAATACGACATATCCAGCAGTATCACCAGCACCTGCTGATTCTTGTACACCGGCTGAGGCAGTTTCTCCCACGTTGGCCCGGCCACAGCCAGCGTCGCCAGCAGCCAGCCCAACGCCAGCCAGATCAGTCCCGGACGTCGTCCCCGGGCCGGTTGCTGCTCGACCATATAGTCCAACAATTGTGGATCCATCAGGGTTTGCCACTGCTGCGATGACAGTCGGCGGCGGCTGGCTTGCCACAATAACAGCGCGGCTGGCAATAGCAGCCAGAGCCACTCGGGGCGAATAAAATGAAAGGCGGTCATTACGTCAGAATCCATCACAACTGCTGTTTACCTCGTGAGCCTGAACGACGAATGGCATTGTGTAGCCAGGTGAAATCCACTATCCGGGCAAGTGCCAGTAACAGTGATAACACCAGCGCCAGCCCCAGTGGCTGATCATACAGACTGTGCTGTGGGCGGAAAATTTCCGGATCTTTCTCGGTGGGTTCGAGCTGGTCGATCAGGCCATAAATCTGGTTCAGCTCATCGATATTACGAGCACGAAAGAAGGAACCGCCAGTTTTTTGCGCAATAGTGGTGAGTGTCGGCTCGTCAAGGTCTTGTGAGGGGTTGACCCGACGATTGCCAAACAGGCCCGGTACTATCATAGAGTCGGCCCCCAATGCGATGGTGTAAATACGTACCTGGTTCTCGGCGGCCAGTTCTGCCGCCTTGAGTGGCTCGATTTCTCCAGCGGTATTGGCACCATCGGTTAACAGCACCATCACTCGGCTATTCGCGGGATGGCTGAGCAAGCGTTTGATCCCCAGACCAATGGCATCACCGATCGCCGTTTGGTCACCTGCCAGCCCAATCTGGGCTTCAAGCAGGTATTTGCGCACGGTTTCCCGATCAAAGGTTAAGGGGGTCTGGATATAGGCATTGGAGCCAAACAGAATCAGCCCCAGACGGTCGCCCTGACGCTGGTCGATAAAACGATTGACGACATTTTTAACGGCCGTTAGACGATCGACCTGGTGGCCATCAATTACCATATCCGGCCGTTGCATGCTGCCGGAAATATCCACTGCCAGCAGCAGATCCCGGCCACTGGTCGGTAAGGAGACTGCTTCTCCCAGCTGGTAGGGTCGTGCCAGTGCAATGATCAGTAAACACCAGATCAGACTGATGGCCAGCATCTTCCACCAGCCCGTACGGGTACGGGAATCAGTGGCCGTTTGGCCAGTCCAGTCATCCAGCTGGCTGACTCGTAGCGCTGATTGTTCCGGTTTGATGGCGGGTAATAACCGCCGCACCAGTAATGGTAATGGCAGCAATAGCAAGGCCCAGGGCCAGTACCACTGCAGTGACGTCAAAGCGGTCAGTGAGAACCAGCTCATGATTGTGGTTCCTGTTGCTGAATGACGTGTGCCGTTGTGACGGAGTTGGATGATGGCATTACTGGTGTAGTGGGTGTAGTGGGTGTAGTGGGTGTAGTGGGTGTAGTGGGTGTAGTGGGTATGACAGTGGCTTCGACCAGCCAATTGAGCATGCTTTGATGCAAGGTTTCCAGCTGTTGATCGTCGATATCCGCCAGCAGTGCGTAGTGCCCGTGTTGCAGCAACCGACGGCTATTGTCATCAAAATCGTGGTTGGGATAGCAGCGCTGCAAAAATGCCAGCCAGTCGTCGCCGTGCAGGGTTGTTGCTTGCGGGGCGTAGCGTTGACACCAGAGTTTCAACGTCGCTTGCAGAGTCAGTAGATAACGGTCGGTCTGGCGCTGCTGCAGCCATTCTGTTCTGGCTTGTTGCAAACGGGTTTGTAAGGACTGGCAATAGGCGCGGGTTTGCCGCCGTTGTTGCCAGGGCAGCCAGAGGCGCAAATAACCAACATAACATGCCGCAGCCAGCGCCATCAGCACGGCAACACCCAGCAGCCACCAACCGAGAGCGGGCCAGCCAGACACCGGGTCGGGTAAATGTATATCCGCCAGTGGCAGTTGTGCCGGTGCGGCAGTGGCAGGGTGTGGGACGGGATGGGTGGCCATTTTATCCTCCTGTTGCCGTGGTCAGGCCAAGCCCGGAGAGCAAGGCCCGTAACGGATCATCGGCGGTTGAAATGGTCAGCAGTGGCATACGCAACCGCATCATGTGCTGTTGCAAGCGTTGTTGTTGCTGCTCAAACCGGTGCTGATGGTCGTGTTGCTGCTGCTGCGATGAACTGTTGATCAGATCGCGCCGCTGGCCATCGCTGAGCGTCAGCCAGCCGTTGGCAGGCAAGCGGGCTTCGAGCGGATCGTATATCTGCATCGCGGTCAGATCGCAGTGGCGACTGAGGTCAAACAGCTGGGCTTCGGCGTCGGCATTCATGCCGTGCCAGTCGCTGATAAAGTAGATGCTGGTTCCCGGTTTGGCGATGCGGCGCAGATGCAGACAAATGTCGGTCATGCGCTGTTGTGACGAGGGCCTGTTGGCCGGACGGTCTTGCCTGGCCGTTAGCGAAGATGCGGCTGACAACGCTGGTTCCCGGCTCCCCGGAGGTCGCTTGTCGTAAAGGGTGGCCAGGCCATTAATGACCTGCAGCTGTTGCTTGTTGCCAGGCTTCGGACGTAGATCCAGCTCCTGGTCGTCATTAAATATCAATGCCCCAAGGCGATTGCCTTCGGCAATGGTGGCCCAGCCCAGCAATGCGGTGAGATCGGCGGCCAATAGCTGCTTGAGTGTCCGGCGGCTGCCAAAATTCATGCTGGCGCGTAAATCGGTCACCAACAGTACGGGGCGTTCTTTTTCTTCCTGGTAGACCTTGATATGAGGGCTGCCGGTACGGGCAGTCACGCGCCAATCCATCGACCGAATATCATCACCGGGCAAATACTGGCGATTTTCAGCATAGTCCAGACCGCGCCCTCTGACGCTGGACAAGTGGTTGCCTGCCCGGGTGCTGAGTACCCGTTTCTGTTTGCGTAATGGCACGCGCCGGGCTAGCTGACTGAGACGGGTCAGCCGTGCAGGATCAAACTGACTGCCATGATGGAACAGGTTCAGGGTCTGGTCGGTTGGGTAGCTCATGAGTGGTCGCCTGTCAGAGCACCGGAACCAGCGACAGCAGAGTGTCTATCACCTGATCGGTTGTTTTACCGCTGGCTTCTGCTTCAAAACTCAGCAGCAGGCGATGACGCAGTACATCGTGTACGACTGCTTGTACATCGTCCGGGCTGACGTAATCACGACCGGATAGCCAGGCGTGGCTACGGGCACAGCGCTCCAGTGCAATGGTGCCACGGGGGCTGGCGCCGTATTCGATCCAGTTGGCCAGGTCGGTGTTATAACGGCCCGGATCCCGGCTTGCCATAATCAGCTGCACAATGTACTGCTCTACTGCTTCGCTCATATGCAACGCCAGGGCCTGCTGGCGGGCAGCAAAAATATCTTTTTGGGTCAGCATTTTCAGCGGTTCTGCTGTGCTGTCGATGGCTTCGCCACGGGCCAGTCGCAGAATTTTTAATTCGGCATCGGCATCAGGGTAATCAATACGGACATGCATGGTAAAGCGGTCGAGCTGGGCTTCGGGCAGTGGATAGGTGCCTTCTTGCTCAATCGGGTTTTGGGTCGCCATTACCAGAAACAGGGGCGGTAAGGGTCGGGTGACACCGGCAACCGTCACCTGACGTTCGGCCATGGCTTCCAGCAAGGCGCTCTGCACCTTGGCCGGTGCCCGGTTAATCTCATCCGCCAGAATCAGGTTGTGGAAAACCGGCCCGGGCTGGAATTCAAAATTGTGGTGTTCGGGGCGATAGATTTCAGTGCCGGTGATGTCCCCTGGCAGCAAGTCGGGGGTAAACTGGATACGTTTGAAATCGCCTTCCATGTTCTGGGACAACGCATTGATGGCCTTGGTTTTGGCCAGCCCGGGAGCGCCTTCAACTAACAGGTGTCCGTCGCTGAGCAGTGCGATCAGTAAACGATCAACCAGATGAGGCTGGCCAATAATCCGGCTTTGCAAGGCGGTACGAAGACGTTGAAATCCTTCTTGCTGGGTCATGGAATGTTCCTGTCATGTTACATTTTTAAGCCATCGGAGCAGCCATCTGCCACCGGCGATAGTGGGCTGGACTGACGCTCAGATGGGGGCGGATGAACTAAGTTCAAGCTTTCGTTGGAGAATTGATTCCGGCATGGTGTGGTAACTTGTCAGCGTGTCACGAAAATAACCGCCAGCACTGCTACTCTTGAATAAACATGTCGATTTGATCGGACGCCTATCATGCTTACTGCTCTGCACAACATCATTACTGACCGCAATACCCCCGCTCAAGCCAACATCTTGCGCCGTTTTGCGGACACCTATTACGCTAATGCTCCCGTTGATGAATTGCTCGCCCGCCCGGTAGCGGATGTGTATGGAGCCACGCTGTCGAGCTGGCATTTTATCCAGCAGCGCCACCCCCACGAGGTGAAGGTACGGGTATTTAATCCGGATCATGAAAACCATGGCTGGCAGTCGTTACACACCGTCGTTGAAGTGGTGTGCGAGGACGTTCCATTTCTGGTGGATTCGGTGCGAATGCAGCTGAACGCCCGTCAGATGTCTTTACATGCCATCCAGTACTGTGTTCTGCACGCGACCCGCGACCGTGATGGTCATCTGCAAGCCGAAACAGACTGGCGTAAACCGGGCAAGGGCAAGTTGCCGGAAGCGATTATTTATATTGAGTTCGATCATCACTCCGACAAGGACGTGTTGCAGCAATTGACCGAGTCGCTGCATTCGGTGCTGGAAGAGGTGCGTTGTTGTGTGGAAGATTTTACTGCCATTACCCGTCGTGCCGACGAGGTCAGCCAGCATCTGGCGACTGTTCAGGTGGAAGGAATAGCAGAAGCTCTGGCCTTTATGCGCTGGCTGGGGGGGAATCATTTTACCTTCCTGGCTTCGGATGAGTTTCACTTTGAGCGGGAAGGGGATAACGAATTTGTCGTGCGTGACGGCGAACAGGATCTGGGTACATTCCGGTTCCATAAAAAGGCCGACCGTACACGCTTGAAATTACAGGATCTGCCTGCCGATATTCACGATTTTATCACCGGCACCAGCCCGGTGAGTTTTATGAAATCCGGTGTCCGCAGCCGGGTACACCGTCCGGCCTACCCGGACTATGTTGTGGTCAAGCGCTACAACGATGCTGGCGAGGTAATCGGTGGTGTGCGTTTTATGGGTCTGTATACCTCAATGGTGTATATCGAAACCCCCAATAACATCCCGATTGTACGTAACAAACTGGCACAGGTACGGGATCAGGCCAATTTTAATCCGGTCAGTCATAACGGTAAGGAACTGAACCGGATTCTGGAAGTGTACCCGCGTGATGAGCTGTTTCAGTCGTCGGTCGAGCAGCTCTATAAAACCGCCATCAGTATTTTGAATATCCAGGAGCGGCGTCAGACTCGGGTTTATCTGCGTCGCGATACCTACAGCAAGTTTGTCTCCTGTCTGGTGTATGTACCGCGTGATATTTACAACACCGAGTTACGCCAGCGTATTGAAGGGGTATTGCGGCTTGAGTTCGAACCGCTGGATATCGAATCCACCACCTATTTTTCCGAATCGGTGCTGGCGCGTGCGCAGTATACCTTGCGCCTTGACCCGGATCGCGACAACAGCTTCGACGAAGTCATGGTGGCGCAGAAAATCCGCCAGGTGGTGCGTTCCTGGCCGGATGATTTGCACGATGCCCTGATTGAACAGGTCGGTGAAGAACTGGGCAACCGCCAATTCCACGATTATCGCAGCGCCTTTCCGGCCGGGTATCGGGAAAGCTTTGGCGCTCGAACTGCCGTCGCCGACATTCAACATATGGAATCCTTGCTGAAGCAGGAGCAAGGCCAGCTGGCGATGAGTTTTTATCGCGAGCTGGAAGAAGACAATGATCACCTGCGCTTCAAACTGTTCCATCGTGGTTCTATTCTGCCGCTGTCTGACGTGATTCCAGTGCTGGAAAACCTCGGTTTGCGGGTGCTGGGAGAACACCCGTATGAGATTGTCTGCCAGAGTGGTGAAGTGGTATGGATTCATAACTTCTTGCTGCAATACACGCTGTCTGACAGCATCAGTATTACCGATGTCAAAGCCCTGTTTCAGGACTCTTTTCGGGCCACCTGGGAAGGCCGTTCCGAGAACGATGCCTTTAATCGTCTGGTTCTGGGTGGCCAGCTGGGCTGGAAAGATATTGCCCTGCTGCGCGCTTATGCCCGCTATATGAAACAGATTCGTTTTGGTATCTCCGAGTCCTATATTGCCGAGACCCTGTGCAGTTATATTCCTGTCAGTACGTTACTGGTGAAACTCTTTCATACCCGCTTTGGCCTGGACAACAGCAGTGAGGAGCAACGTCAAGCGGATACTGCCAGCCTTGAACAGCAGATACTCGATAGCCTGGACGATGTGCGTCAGCTCAACGAAGACCGCACCATCCGGCGTTATTGCGAACTGATCAAGGCGACCCTGCGCACCAACTTTTTTCAACAGGGTGATGACGGGCTGGTAAAACCCTATATTGCACTGAAGATGAATCCCGCGCTGATCAGCGAAATGCCGTTGCCAAGGCCGATGTTCGAAATCTTTGTCTACTCACCCAGGATTGAAGGTGTCCACCTGCGTGGTGGCAAGGTTGCCCGAGGCGGCTTGCGTTGGTCTGACCGTATTGATGACTTCCGTACCGAAGTGCTGGGGCTGGTCAAGGCGCAGCAGGTCAAAAACGCCGTTATCGTTCCAGTGGGGGCCAAAGGTGGTTTTGTGGCCAAGCAGTTACCCAAGGACGGTGGTCGGGATGCTTTTATTGCTGAAGGCATCAACTGCTACAAAACCTTTGTCAGCGCATTGCTGGATGTCACCGACAACCTGGTCGAAGGCAAGGCTTACCCGCCAGAACACGTCGTGCGCCACGACGGCGATGATCCGTATCTGGTGGTGGCAGCTGACAAGGGCACCGCTACTTTCTCCGACATTGCCAACGAAATTGCAGTCAGCCGAGGCTTCTGGATGGGGGATGCGTTTGCATCCGGCGGTTCCATTGGTTACGACCACAAGAAAATGGGCATCACCGCCCGTGGTGCCTGGGTTTCGGTACAACGGCACTTCCGCGAACGTGGCCACAACGTGCAAGAGAAGGACTTTACCGTCGTGGGTATTGGCGATATGGCCGGTGATGTGTTTGGTAACGGCATGTTGCAGTCGGAACATATCGGTCTGATTGCCGCGTTTAACCACCTGCATATTTTTATCGACCCGACACCGGATACTGTCAGCAGCTTTGCTGAACGCAAACGTCTGTTTGAGTTGCCACGTTCATCCTGGTCGGATTACAACAGCAAGCTGATTTCAAAGGGTGGTGGTGTCTTTTTGCGCTCCGCCAAAAGCATTGCCATTTCATTGCCAATGAAACAGTGCTTCGGCATTACCCAGGATCGTATGGCCCCTAATGATCTGATCAGTGTCATTCTCAAGGCACCGGTTGACCTGATCTGGAACGGCGGCATCGGCACCTATATCAAAGCCAGTAGCGAACGACACTCAGAAGTCGGCGACAAGGCCAACGACAGTCTGAGAATCAACGGTAATGAAGTCCGGGCCAAGGTGATCGGCGAAGGTGGCAACCTTGGTGTGACCCAGTTGGGCCGGATCGAGTTTGCCGAACATGGTGGTGCCGGTTACACCGACTTTATTGATAATGCCGGTGGTGTGGACTGCTCCGACCACGAAGTGAATATCAAGATTATGCTCAACGAGGTACTCGACAACGGCGACCTCACCCGCAAGCAGCGTAATGCCATCTTTATGGGGTTGACCGACGAGGTCGCCCAGCTGGTGCTGGGTAACAATTATCGTCAGACCCAGGCCATTTCACTGGCTTACAAGGACTGCATGACGCGCCTTGACGAGTACAGCCGCCTGATGAAAGCCTATGAAAGCCAGGGCAAACTCAACCGCTCGCTGGAGTTTCTCCCCGACGACGAGTTACTCAACGAACGCAAAAACTCAGGCTCCGGGCTGACCCTGCCGGAACTGTCAGTGCTGATCTCCTACACCAAGGCTGATCTGAAAGAACAGCTCAATTGCCCGGAAATTCATGCGGATCCGTATGTCGCCGACATCCTTAAAACGGCGTTTCCGCAGGCACTGGATGAACGTTTTGGTGAGCAACTGGGGCAGCATCGTTTGCGTCAGGAGATTATCGCCACCCAGCTGGCCAATGACATGGTCAACTACATGGGCATCACCTTTATGCATCGGCTGCATAAATCCACCGGTGCCAGTATTGCTGATATTGCCCGCGCCTACGTCGCCGCCAGAGGCATTTTTGCGCTGGAAAAACATTGGTTACAAATTAACGAACTCGATTATCAGATTGGCACCGATATCCAGGAAGACATGATGTCGGAACTGATGCGGCTGGTACGGCGAGCCACCCGCTGGTTCCTGCGTAACCGCCGCTCGGCAATCGAGATCAGCAATGAAGTAGCGCGTTTTGGCCCGGCGGTTGAAGACATCGCCGCCAATCTCGGCGATATCCTGCGTGGCTCGTCACTGGAGCGCTGGCAGCGTAGCTACCAGGCCCGGATTGATCAGGGGGTGCCGCAAGGCCTTGCCAGCTATACCGTCGGTGCCGTCAACCTGTACTCCGCACTCGGCATCATTGAAGCTGCTACCGAAACTGGCCGACCCTTTGCTGAAGTGGCAGCGGCCTACTTCGATGTTGGCGAACAACTGTCGCTCAACTGGGTAGGGCAGCAAATCAACACCTTGCCCACCAACAGCCACTGGGAAGCCCTCGCCAGAGAAAGCCTGCGTGACGACCTCGACTGGCAGCAGCGATCACTCACCGTTGGCATACTGGCCAGCAAAACCGCAGACGAGACCATGGAGACGGCACTGCAACGCTGGCAAGAAGAGCAGACCATCATGGTGGGTCGCTGGCAAAGTATGCTGACGGAGCTAAAAAGCGCCGATGCACTGGAATTCTCCATGATTGCCGTCGCCCTGCGCGAACTGCTCGACCTGGCCCAGGTCAGCCGCTACCAGCCCAACTGTTCGTCTGCTGAATAACCCGCAGCAGGACGGATCCCTTTACAACGGCGCCAGACACTTGGGCGTCGTTTTTTATGGCGGCTATGCTGTCGGGGACATCTATTTAATCCGGTGCTCACTCTGGGCTGCCGGATGGTGTCGAATCACGAAGCCGACTTGCAGGCCTGACGGGTCAAGTCAAACGTCGGCGACACAGAGTCGAGATCATCCGGCAGCCCCCGCAGGGCGCGGGTTGCCGCCGTCCAGTGCGGTGTTGACGAATTTGAAAAGGACGCGTCATTTCGCTGCATTCGCCGCCTTGCCCTGAACAACGGCAACACTCGCGCAGAGCCGTGCAGGATTAAATAGATGTCCCCTGTCGCATGCTCGGGTAGCCAGCGCAGACTTGTTCCGCAGCGCGCAAGCTTTTAATCTTGTTGTCGCGACGAGTTTCGAATGCCCTGCAGCGTCATCCCCTTAACGGGTCATGGATTATCGCTGGCAGGATTGACGTTAATAAAACAAGGAGAGTGTTATGTCGTTCCCTATCCCGATATTGTCCGACCTGGTCAGCAAAGGCATCGACAGCATTGTTCGATGGAAAGAATCAGCGGATAAAAAAGAAATCACCAAAGCCGAGTTTGAAGCCCAGAAAGAGCAGTGGAAACTGGAGATGAACAAGTATCTGCTGGATCAGGCAGGTCGACCGGATCGCGAGTTTCGTGAATTTGTGCTGGCGTATGAAGGCAGCGGCGATAACGTTCACCCGCTGGTGCAGTTTATGCGCGGGGCGATTCGGCCCTTTATCACCGTATGGGCGGTGGTCATTATTACCTTGCTGATGTTTTCAGCGGGAGCGGCGGATCGTGTTGGGGTGAATCTGGACAAAATACCAGATCAGCTGTGGACGATTTTTGAATACGTGTTTGGCTTCTGGTTTGGTGGTCGGGCGGTGCAGCATGCAATTACCGAATACTCCAACGGCAAGGTCTCTGAACGCAAACAACAGGCCAGCGCAGAAATGGAAGTGGCACGCCAGCAGACCCGGCAGATGGCTATTCAGGCCGGTGTTGAGCTTGAACTGGCAGAAAACACCGAACAGGATTTCACCGCCGCCGAACTTGACCGGGCATTGCCGTCCCGTGTCCGCAAGTACATCAAGCGCTAGGAGGGTGGCACCATGCAATTAAGCAAGCATTTTTCTTTGCACGAGTTTCTGGTGTCCCAAACCGCTGAGCGGGAAGGCGGCGAGATGCTGGCAAGACAAAACGCTCCCAGCGATCAAGTAGTGAGTAACCTCGGTTACCTGGTCACCTCCAGTCTGGAACCATTACGTACCTTGCTGGATACCCCGATGAGCATCAACAGCGGTTATCGCTGTGAGCTGTTGAACAGCCATATTGGCAGCAAATCAACCAGCCAGCATGTCGTCGGTCAGGCGGCCGACGTTGCCCTGTCCTCACAGATACTGGAGTCCAGCCGTCATACCCGTTATCGGCGAATCATCGAACACAAGGTGCGGGATCGCATTGGCCGCTCGATCCGGGCTGATGCTTCCGCCAACTTCTACCTGTTTGCGACAGCGGTGATGTATTTGCACGAACTGGATATAGACCAACTGATTCATGAATACGGCGACGATGGGCAACCGGCCTGGGTGCACATCAGCGCCAGCCAGTCACACAATCGGCGGCAAATTCTCAGAATTAACCGGGACAGTACTGAACTGATCACCCTGGAACAGGCATTGGCGTTAGGGTGCTAGGTAGCGCTCCAACGCTTCGGGAGGGAGGGCCGCTGTGAATTGCCAATATGTATGAATTGGAAAGGCGTGATAGGCCCGGTTCAGTAGTCACGAGGGTGGTATCTATGGGGGGCCGTCATACGTCAGCTAATGGCATTGGCAAATGGTAATTTTATTTGTTCAACTACGTTCAAATTCATGAACTGCACGAGGTTGTATGAACACGGTTATCGATTTGCTCAAGTCTCACCGTTCCATTCGCAAGTTTACCCATCAACCGATTACCGACGAGTTACTGCATACGCTGGTGGCGGCTGGACAGTGTGCAGCAACCTCCAACCATGTGCAGGCTTACTCGATTATTCGGGTGGTAGATCAGGGCAACCGTGAGCAGTTGGTGGCCTTGTCTGGCGGTCAGCCTTATGTTGCCGGTTGTGCCGAGTTTCTGGTGTTTTGTGCCGATATGAAACGCTCGTTCGAAGCGGCAGAACGCGCTGGAGCAGAGATTGTGACGGGGATGACGGAGCAGTTGCTGGTGGCAACCATAGATGCCGCTCTGATTGCCCAGAATCTGGTGGTGGCTGCAGAGTCGGTCGGCTTGGGGATCTGTTATATCGGTGGTTTGCGTAATAACCCGGCAGACGTCAGCGCGTTATTGAGGTTGCCTGAGCATGTCTACCCGGTATTTGGTTTGTGTTTGGGGTATCCCGATCAGCAGCCGGAGGTGAAACCGCGTTTGCCACTGGAGACCATCCTGAAGCAGGATTATTACAATGGCAGTGAGGATGAGGCCCAGGTTGCGGCTTTTGATCAGACTATGCAGTCCTACTATCAGCAACGCACTGGCAATAACAAGGAAACCAACTGGTCGCAGCAATTGCGGCCGATGTTCAGTCACAAATTGCGCCCTCATATGAAAGATTTCCTGTTTTCCAAAGGCTTTGAAATGAAGTAAACGCGGGTTGTGACGGACTGGGTTACGGGTTGCAAGCGGTGTGGGGTATGGCATGCTGGCGGCCTGATTGTCTGGAATCACCCTTCCTGCCCCGTCTGAATTACGGAACGCCGCCATGTCTCGCAAGAAAACCACACGCCATAAAGCCATTATTGATCAGCTGTCGGTGAATCCATCGATGCGGGTCAGTGAGTTGTCGGATGCCTTGGGGGTCACTACCGAGACCATCCGCCGTGATCTGGAGGAGCTGGCGGCACAACAGCTGATCAACCGGACTTACGGCGGTGCGCTGTTACGTCAGCCTGCCGAGCCAGTGTTGTCGGAGCGCCACAAGGCTAATGTCGAAGAGCGGGCGATGATCGGCAAGGCGGCAGCGCCATTGCTGAAAGGCGCGCGCATACTGATGATGGGATCGGGGGCAACGACGGTTCAGGTGGCCAAGCGTATAGCCTTTGAAATGAACAATATCACCGTGGTTACCCATTCTTTTGGGGTGGCCACGGCGTTGTCGCTGAATCCGACGATCGAGGTGGTCTTGGCACCTGGTGTGTATCATGCCGGGGAAGGGGCGGTTCACGGTGCCCAGACCCTGAGGTTTTTATCGGACTACAGTGTGGATTGGGCGATTCTGGGGGCCAGCGGCATTTCTCCGGCGGGGCCAACGGATGCGTTAATGGATGCAGCCGAAGTGTATGCCTGCATGCTGCGACAGAGCAGCCGTCATATGATTGTGGCGGATCACTCCAAGTTTGATCGGATGGCGACAGCGCGTTTTTCGCAGTGGCAGGATATCGATGTGCTGGTGACCGACATCGCTCCCCAGGGCCCGTTAGGTCAGGCGCTGGCAAGCGGTGGTGTTGATATTCAGCTGGCAGGGTAAATACAAGCCACCAGCCGATGATAATGTCAGTCGGTGGTCAAGGCGGCTGACAGGGCATCGACGAACTGTTGTGCTTCGTTGCGTGTCAGGCATAGCGGAGGACGAACTTTCAGCGTTGCCGCGTGTTTGCCTGCGGCACCGATCAGTACCCCGGCATCCCTCATGCGGTTAATGATCTGCACCGTATATACCGGGTCGGGTCGGGTCGGGTCATCTTCAGCACCCAGATCCACACCAATAAACAGTCCACTACCTCTAACATCCGTTATGCGGTGATGCTCAGCAGCAAGTTGGTTCAGCTGTTGCTGTAGCCAGTATCCGGTATCGCGCGCGTTGTGTTGCAAGCCTTGCTGTTCCAGTACTTTCAGCACTGCAAGACCGGCGGCGGCGGCCACCGGGTTGCCACCAAAGGTGTTGAAGTAGCCA
The DNA here is from genome assembly GCF_044962685.1 of Oceanobacter antarcticus. NCBI lineage: Bacteria > Pseudomonadati > Pseudomonadota > Gammaproteobacteria > Oceanospirillales > Oceanospirillaceae > Oceanobacter > Oceanobacter antarcticus. Next base: position 18,879 of record NZ_JBBKTX010000029.1, on the reverse strand, counting down.
GTGTCTTCACAAAACGCCGCCAGGTACTCCGGTCGGGAAGCCATGGCAGCCATCGGAAAGCCGTTGCCCATCGGCTTGCCCATGGTGACCAGATCCGGCTGGACGCCATGATAATCAAAGCCCCAGAAAGCGTCACCCAGACGGCCGAATCCCGGTTGGACTTCATCCGCAATATAAAGACCACCCGCTTGATGGATGGTATCGACAGCGGCTTGCAGAAATCCGGCAGGTTGGGCAAAGACGCCATCGGAGGAGAAAATGGAATCGACCAGCAAAGCGGCGGGTCGATGCCCGCGTTGGGCCAGCGTTTTAACCGCTGCACGTACGGCGTTGGCAAAGCCTGTGGCAATGTCGTTGCCGTAAACCAGAGCCGACGGTGCTGGAATGGCGACCACATGATCCGGCAGGGAAGCATGCCTGAAGGCGGAGGGAGATACCTCGGTGACCAGTGCGGTATTACCGTGGTAAGCGGCCTCAGTAACGATAAAGCCAGTGCCGCCGCTGACCTTGCGGGCAATGCGCATGGCGAGGTCGTTGGCTTCGCTGCCGGAGCAGGTCATTACGACGTTGGCTAGAGCGTCAGGCAGCTTGGCCTTGAGGGCGTCGAGGTAATCGTCGACGACGGCCACCAGGTAACGAGTGTTAGTGTTCAGCCGGGACATTTGCTCTGTCACCGCTTCGATCACCTTTGGATGACAGTGGCCGACACTGGGCACGTTGTTGTAAAAGTCGAGATAACGGCTGCCATCGGCGGCAGTCATCCAGCAGCCTTGTGCTGTGACCATCTCGATTGGCTGGCGGTAAAATAGCACGGAGGCTGCGCCGAGATTGTTCAGTCGACGGCTTACCTGGTGATTGGAGGAGGCCTGTGTGGCATCAAAGGCGTTCATGTCCAGAATGGGGCGCACTGCGGTATCGGTCTGGTTCATTGTGTATCTTCCTGTTGCTGCCGTAACCATTGTCTGGCCAGCTCGACCGTCCCGGCGGTGTAGGTCTCGTGTCCGGCGGCAGCTGCCGTTGCGGTCTCCGGGTGGCTGGCGACCCAGGCAGTCAGTAGCAGACGACGGAACAGAATAAAATCCGGGATCATCTGGATATGCTCGTCCGCTAATGGTCGCACGGAGCGGTAACCGCGCAGCCAGGCTTGTTGCAAGTCGGGCACCAGTGGCGACGTTTCATAAAAGGAGATAGCGGCGGCAAAGTCGTACATAAACCAGCTGAAGCCGCAGTCATCAAAATCAATCACCGCCAGTTGGTCGTTGTTGACCAGCAGGTTGGCCAGACGCAAGTCGGCATGTACCAGGCCGAAGCGGTCGGCGCTGGCACCATAGTGTGCCAGCCGTTGTTGCAGTTGATCACACAGTCGTTGCAGAAGGCTCTGGTCTGGTGCGCTCAGGCCCGGTGCTGCACGCCAGTCGCCCCAGAGCGGCTGAGAACCGAAGGCACTGTCGAAATTCCAGGTTTTGCGGCTAAACCCGGTTGGTAATGGCCATGTGCTGGCTTGCTGGTGCAGGCGGGCTGACGTGGCTCCGAGCAGTTCAAAACCGGGAATCAGATTGGCGTCGGCATCCGGCTCCTTGCCCGGCATAAAGGCAAAGGCAACAACGTAACGGGTTTGGCCCTGATCGTCGAAACTGGCGATCAGTGAGCCGTCGTCCAGTGGTATCAATGCCGGTGTGGTTACAACATGACTGGCACGCAGCGCCTGAATCCAGCTGAGCTCGGATTCAATCTCGGCTCGCGAATGGTAGTCCGGACGATGTACCCGAATAACCAGCGGGTCTTTACCGGGTTGTTCCAGCAGGAAAGTCGCATTTTCAGACAAGGTGAGCAGACGCACGCTGACATCCGTTCCTGCACCCCAGCGAGGAGCCAGTTGTGACACGCCCTGTTGTAGCCGGTAGACAAAATCGTCGTCGTAAATACCTGTCATGGTGTGATCTCTGCTGCGGATGATTGTCAACGAATGCGGTTATTAGAACGATAAAATCTTTGTCTTGCAAATTAAAATGTTGCAAGAGCAAAAATATATCGTAATGATGTGATCAACCAACTAACTGCAGACAGAGGGAAAATCATGTTCAGTTCCATCAAAGACAAGGTCGTGATTGTGACCGGTGGCTCGAAAGGTATTGGCAAAGGCATTGCCCAGGTGTTTGCCCGTCAGGGTGCCAAAATCATGATTGCCGCACGGGGCAAAGAGGACGCGCAGCGCACGGTTGCTGATATTGAAGCCGAAGGAGGCACTGCCGCCTGGTGTACCTGCGATGTGGCAGATTGGACATCGGTCAAGGAAATGGTGGCAGTCACCGAAGAGCTGTTCGGCCCGGTTGATATTCTGTGCGCCAACGCTGGAATCTTTCCGCAAAAAAAGCTGATCGATCTGGAGCCAGATGAATGGGATCAGGTGATGGATACCAATCTTAAAAGCACATTCTTGTGCGTCAAGGCTTGTATCCCCTCGTTTGAAGCGGCAGGTAAGGGACGGATTATTGTGACCTCATCGATTACCGGGCCGGTGACGGGCTACCCTGGCTGGGCTCATTATGGCGCTTCCAAGGCGGGTCAACTGGGGTTTCTCAAAACGGCCGCGATGGAACTGGCTCGTTACAACACCACGATTAATGCGGTTATGCCCGGTAATATTATGACGGAAGGACTGGCAGGTTTGGGCGAGGAATATCTTGGCAGTATGGCGGCGTCTATCCCGCTTAAACGCTTGGGAGCGGTGGAAGACATTGGTAATGCGGCGTTGTTTTTTGCTTCGGACGAAGCGTCTTATATTACTGGTCAGCAAATTATTGTTGATGGTGGGCAGATCTTACCGGAAAGCCTGGATGCTATTGCCGAAATCTAGACAACGTTCAGCTTCAAATTAGATTAATGGCAATTTTCAGGGTAGTGGCGGATACGTTATATGTAATTATTTGTAAGTAATAGGCAAAAACGACACCAGGAGACGATAAGTCGTCTCCTGGTGCAGGTATAAGAAGCACTTGAAGCGGGTTGTTATACCCGGTGTGCTTATTCTTTCCAGGTTCTTACTACGGCAAAACCATATTCGGCAATCCACTGATCCAGCAGCTTTGGCGAACGTTTGATTTTTTCGACAACCACCTGAGTTGCCGGATTGCGGTATTTGCCCACTTTCAGCTTGGGCTGAGGCAGACTGGATGTTTTCTGTACTTTAAGCGCTGCTTTGTTGAAGTGTTTCAGCAGTGATTCGTACATAGGACTATCTTGGTTGTCTTTAATCCAGTTTTCCAGATCTGCTGCAATGTACTGGTAATACTCTTTCTCGGTAACACCGTACTGCGTTAATGCCGACTGAAAGGCTTCTGCGATGTCATTCAAGGCAGCGTATTTTTTCTGCTGATCTGCTTTAGCCTGAATTAACTCAGCAAGTTTCTTTTGTTCAGCTTCAATCAGCTCGTCGATGTTAGTGTCGAGAATGGATACGGTCATTCAAACCTCTAATGATTTAATGTGGATATCTGCAGGGTCTAAAAAGTGTCGGACGCAGAAAAGACAAGGAAAAATCGACGATAACGCGCAGTGTATGCAGGATAAACGCACATCCAGAGTTGATTTTTTATGCTGTAATTTCAGGTGCAATGTCTTTCAGATGTTCCTGACATTTACTATATAGCACAGAGTTCGCCCGTCTACCAAGATAGCAACATTAAAAAATGCGCCATCATGGGTGTTTTTCAACCTGTTTTTTTGTTCAGAGTGTACGAAATGACAGCGCTGTTTGATGATTGTAGCTGGGTATTTCTTTTTCAGATGGTTTTTTAATCAGATAAACGAAACAGTAATATGCGCTCAAGTGTACAAATGCCGGGAATCCGGATGCATTAAGCGGATGCATTAAGCGGATGTTTGAGTGAGGTGGAGTTTGGTAAAAGGGACATAGTGTTGGCAGACTGTTGCCGATCTTGCTTTCTTTTACGCTCGTTTGCGGAGTTTTCTCTCCGCAAACGAGCGAAGCAAGTGGTTGTCTGAATTACGGCTTGCGGCCGTATTGGTCGATCAACTGATTGGCTCGCTGGTAGAGTTTTTTGCCATCTTCGCCATCGCTGTTCATATCGTCCATCCAGGCATCGATCACAGGCTGTGCGGTTTCACGCCAGTGGCGGGTTTCGTCTGCTGACAGGACGATGATTTCATTGCCGGAATCTTTTACCAGCGTTCTGCCTTTGGCCCCCATCTCATCCAGAATACGACCCATCCAGGCGGCCAGTTTGATGCCCGAGTTATTATCGATCACCTGCTGTAACTCTTTGGGCAGTTTGAGATAGGATTTTTTATTCATACTGAACAAAAACACTTGGCCGTACAAACCGCGATCGCCACTGATTTCTGTGGTTGATTGGGTGAGTTCGTGTATTTTTAATGGCCCAACAATATCGTATGAAAGTGACGCAACGTCCAGTACACCTTTGGACAACGCAGAGGACATTTGTGGTGCAGGCATAAATATCGGTGATGCGCCCATCAGGGCGTAAACTTCTGCCATGGCCTTATTGGGTGCACGAATTTTCAGACCGGCCAGGTCTTCCATTTTATGGATGCCTTTACCTCGGGAATGGAGAACACCGGTGGCATTAGTGTGAATGGCCAACAGCTTTACTTCGCGGAAATCGTCGGTCATTTCTTCGGTAGCAAATTGTTGCAATGCCTGGCTGGTGACTTCGGCACTGGATGCCATAAACGGCAGTTCAAATACTTCTGATTTACGGAAACGGCCCGGTGTGTAGCCCGCGACTGTCCAGGTGATATCGGCGCTTCCCTTGCGCGCCTGGTCAAATAGCTGTGCCGGCTTACCACCCAGTTGCATGGCCGGGTATACATCAATATGAATACGACCGTTGGATTCCTGCTCTATTTTTTCTGCCCATGGCAGCATGATTTTGGTATGTACTTCGGACATGGGCGGCAGCAGGTGGTGTAATTTGAAATTGAACTCAGCTGCTTGCAGCTGGCCTGTAGTGATCAATCCGCTGACACTGAAGCACAGTGCACTGCGCAGTATGTTGCTGATAATTTTCATGGTGTACCCTTGTTATTTTTATAAAACGTTTATTGTTATTAATGCGTCTGGCTGGGGGTTGTTTTTTAAATTGTGGGGCGACTGAGCGCTTCAGTGCGCAGCCAAAAACGGCTACGCCCGAAATAACAGCGATAACAATTGGCCTCTCAATGCTCATTTATTACTCAATAAACGGCACTTTCTGGCCGATTTTTACGGCGCTTTTTATCGTTCTCATCATCGTTTGTAGCGTTTTCAGTCGCGTTTGATCGAGCATGGCAAGCTGTTATCCGGCACTGGCTTCAGTTTTCAACTGTTCAATAATGCGGCGCGCCCGATTGGGGCCAACGTCTACATGGATATCGATCATGGCTTCGCCGACAAAGCGTTTCATGTTTTCGTATTGCGCTTCAATGACGACCTTGTCTTCATCAAAAGTCAGAGCCGTTTGTTCAATGACCTTGGCCTTGGTTGCTTCGATGTTCTGGCTCGGATTGGTTGCCATTGACCAGAAGTAATGACAACTGGTGGAGGTTTCCGGGGTAATGCCGTGGAAACCGCGCATATGAAAGCCGCCACGCTCCGGGTTGTTGACGTCTTCGCTATTCTGATCCACGGCACCGGTCCAGATTTCCAGGTGCGACGGGTGGAAGACAATTTCTTGCCAGCGGTCGATCAGCCCCTTGAACGGATAGGCTGCAGTGTAGGTTGGAGGTGGCTCTGAGGCGGGCATATGACGCACGACGCGTACGCTGGTGCCTTCGCTTTCGACGTCCATCCTGGCGTTCATATGCAGTTTGGCGTTGCCGCCGATGGTGCGCAGATGCACATAGCCGAGATGGCTGAGATCCAGCAGGTTGTCGTGAATCAGCTGATAAGGCGCATTGTAGTGATAGACGTCGCCATCGGAGACGTAGCGCGGATCATCGTGAATGGGGTAAGCCGGTGGCTCGCAGGTTGGCTCACTGTCTTGCTGCTGGCCAAACCATATCCAGACCAACTTGTTTTGTTCCCGTATGTGGTAAGCATGAATTTTGGCCCGGCGTGGGATCTTGTCCTGGCCAGGAATGTCGATGCAGCGGCCGCTGTCGTCGTACAGCATGCCGTGGTAGCCGCAACGGATGCCGTTCTCTTCGACTGTGCCTGCCGACAACGGCAGGTGACGGTGACAACAGCGATCTTCAACGGCGGCAACCTGACCATTGCCCTTGCGGAACAGTACAATGGCTTCGTTGAGCAGGGTGCGGCCCACGGGGGTGTCGGTCAGTTCCTTGCTGTGTGCTGCAACGTACCACTGGTTCAATGGGTAAGCGCCCTGCTGGCGGCCTGGCCCGTTGTTGACCTCGGCACTGACGCCAGGGATGTAAATGGATACGGTCATCTGGATCTCCTCATTCTTGTTGTTGGGCAATCAACTGCCGTACTTAAAGCCCCAGCACCAGGCGCTTGCCTTTGGCTCGGGAACAGCAGGGGGTGAATTGATTGTTGGCAGATTTTTCGTCATCGGTAAGAAAGTTGTCGCGGTGATCCGGGATGCCATGAACAACCGCCGTCAGGCAAGAGCCGCAAATACCTTGTTCACAGGACACGGGGATATCAATACCGGCGTCATCGAGTGCTTCAAAGGCGCTTTGATTGGCGGCAACGGTGATGATCTGGCCACTGCTTTTGATCACCAGTTCAAACGGACTGTCAGCCGCGCTGTCGAGGTGATGGACTGGAGCGGCAAAAAACTCCCGGTGCAGGCGGGATTCGTCCCAGCCTTGCTGCCTGGCACCATCAAGAACGTAGTCGATAAAGCCCCCAGGGCCACAAACGTACAGGTGCGCACTGGCTGGGGCGGAGGTGATGATTCGGGCGATATCGAGACGCTGATTGTCATCATCGAAATAACAGTGGCTGTGAGCTGCCAACGGCGCTTGCTGAAATTGGTCACCGAAGGCTGCTGTCGCCCTGGAGCGTGCGGCGTAGTGGACTTCAAAGTCACTGCCTGACGCATTTAGTTCACGCGCCATGGACAAAATCGGGGTAACGCCAATACCGCCCGCAATCAGCACAGAATGCCGGACGCCGGATTGCAGTGGAAACAGATTACGCGGTGCGCTGATCTGTACACGCTGACCGGCTTGCAACACCTCGTGAACTTCGACGGAACCGCCACGAGAATGCGGGTCACGCAAAACTGCGATCTGGTACTGGTGACAGTCGCTACCAGCGTTCAGTAACGAATATTGCCGTACCAGGCCGGAAGGCAGATGAAGATCAATGTGAGCTCCGGCTGAGAACGCGGGTAGGTCAGCACCGTTTTCCAGTGCCAAGTCGAGCCCGCAGATAGCGTTTGCCGCCGGGTATTTGTTGAGGATCACGACCTCGATCGTCTCGATCATGTGGTTTCCTGGCTTGATTATTATTGTTGATGTATCAACGATATGGTTTTTATAGTTGTTATGTCAACTATATGACCATTGGATTTTGTTGGTTGTTATTCAAAATAGAGAGGGCGGGACAGCAGGTGACGGCGATGTGAGCCGTCACCTGCACGAAGGCGGGTTGATTAAAAGCGTAGGGTAGAGGAGATGGGGCCAAGCGCTGGAGTTAACAACCTGTCGATGGACTGTTTGTCTGGGAGTTCTCTTGAGTGTTCGCTGGGCTATTCGGATCGTAAGCATTTACCAACCCGACTCGGGCGTTCATACGGGACAGCAGGTTGATCAGCGTATCGCGTTCTGCTGCAGAAAAATCGCCCAGCAGCAGTGCTTCCCGTTTGATGGCAACCTGAAATATCTCGTCGTGTAACACGTTGCCGGATTCGGTCAGCGAGACAATGGTTTTTCGGGCGTCTTCGGGATCCGAGCGGAAATGCACATAAGCGGATGCTTGCAGATATTTGAGCGAGCGGCTGACGGCAGCCTTGTCGAGACCGATCACCTGACACATACGGTTGGGGGTGATGGCATCTTCCACTTTCAACAGCGCCAGCAAACGCCATTCGACGATGCCAACACCAAAATTATCCCGATAGAGCCTGGACGCTCCGGCAGACATTTTGTTAGCCAGAAAGGTGATCAGTGCCGGAACGTAGCGCTCCAGATCAAGCGATGCTGCAGGTGAAGTTTTTGAAGGCATGTTTTTCGGAATACATTGGTGAACAGGGTAAGGAGTGGATTACAGCATAGCTGGGCGGATGATTAACTATTTTCTCGTTAATAAGGACGATTACCCGGTCTCTATCCACCTGCCAGCCTGTTCACACTGTGCCAATTGCTCCGCTCAGGCGTGCGGTTTGTTGATCAAGTCACATTTCAAGCAGCTTGGAGCCACACTTTTAGGATAATTGTAACGCTGGTCGCCGGGATGAACCGTCTTACCTTATACTGGCGCTTTAACGACACTTTACTGACATAAAACGACAAATAGTGGCATTTCCAGGGAGGCGAGATGAAGATTCAGCGGCTGTTGGGGTACGTATCCGGGGTTTGGTTGGTGGCGTTGGCAGGATGTGGCAGTGGCGATCCGGTGGTACCGGAAGGCACGCAGTCTGCTTCAACGGCGACGTCGGGTAGCAGCAGTTCGACAACGTCAAACATCATGACGCTGAATTTCTCTGGAGAGCAACGTTATCTCTATTACATCCAGGGCTACACCGTGTATGTGAACGGCAATTTTAACGAACTCTGGTTTTTCCATACCCCGGATAAAGTGATTATTAACGGCAACAATAACTTTTTGTACATTGATAAAGACGTTGACATTGACGATGAAGGTACGGGCAATAGCTGGGTTGATTATTAACAGGCACAGCTATAGATAACTGCTGTAGATGACTGCTATAGATGACTGCGTGTCGAAATGACGGTGTTAAAATCGATCGCTGCCTTTTTAGCTGCACTTTAAAACTGCCTGCTTTAACCCCTGCTTTAACCGCCAGACCCAGACCCTGGCGCGTTTCAATCAGCCCCAAGCTCGTTTTACCAGGGAGTCAGGAACGCCCTGGCTTGCCAATTTGTCCCCGTTCCGGATTAAAGGTCAGTACCGCCAGCAGAGTAAATACCAGCAGGCAACCACTCACTACGGCCAGTGCTTCGCCGTTCAGCTTGCCATACAAAGCATGACGAATCAGTTCCACACAAAATGTAAACGGGTTGACGCTGCACAGCCAATAAAGCCATTCGCTGGATTCCTGCATTTTCCACAGCGGATACAGGGCGGACGACATAAAAAACATCGGGAAGATAACGAAGTTCATCACTCCGGCGAAGTTCTCCAGCTGTTTGATAAAGCTGGATATAAACAGCCCGATAGCACCGAGTAAAACCCCCGTTAGTATCACTGCAGGAGCGACCCAGAGCAGGCCGATCAATGGCGATTCGACGTCAAACAGCCAGGCAATAGCCAGAAAGGCATACACCTGTGGAATGGCGACCAGGGTGCTGGCGGCAAGCTTGCTGAGTAATAGATACCAGCGTGGCAGCGGACTCATTAACAGTACGCGCATGCTGCCCATCTCCCGGTCATACACCATCGACAGCGAACTTTGCATGGCATTAAACAGCAGAATCATGGCCACCAGGCCGGGAACGATATACACCTCGTAGGTAATATAGGTGTCGTATGGCGCGATGATGGAGATCCCCAAGGCGGCCCGAAAACCGGCAGCGAACACCGCCAGCCATAATAATGGCCGAATCAGCGAGCTGAAAAACCGGCTGCGTTGATGCACAAAACGCAGGCTTTCACGTTTGAGAATGCCGCTAAAGGCATACCAGTAGCTGGCCGGGTTCATACGCTGGCTCCATCGCCACGACGCCGGTCGGCGGTCAGCAGTTCAAAAGCTTCCACCAGTGACGCCTTGCCGGTTTGTAAACACAAATTGTGGGCCGACTCGTTGGCCAGCACCTTGCCCTGATGCAGCAGAGTGACAGGGTCGGCGGGCAGAATTTCTTCAATCAAATGAGTAGCCCAAAGTACAGTGACCTGTTGCTGCTCGCACAACGAACGAACATGGCGGTTAAGGCTGGCCCGTGTGTGAGGGTCGAGACCGACGGTGGCTTCATCCAGCAGCAGCAGACTGGGGTGATGCAATAAAGCTCTGGCGATTTCTACCCGGCGGCGATGGCCACCATTCAGCGCCCGGACTTTTTTGCCACGGGCATCCAGCAGCTCCACTCGGGCTAATTCTTCCTGTATGCGTTGTTTGCGTATCCCGGCAGACAGCCCGTGGAGGCAGCCGTGGTAGTCGAGGTTCTGCTCGACACTGAGGTCGAGATCCAGGGTGCTTTGCTGGAACACCATACCGATACTGCCCAGCAGGGCGGCGGGGGCGTGGCGGAGACTGTGGCCATTCACCCGAATATCGCCCTGTTGCACCTGAAATAGCCGACTGATCAGCGCGAACAAGGTACTTTTGCCCGCGCCATTGGGGCCGAGCAGGGCATGGAATTGACCAGACTGAATGGTGAAAGATACCTGATCCAGCGCTTGTTTACCGGGGTAGCAATGGCCAAGCTGATCCACTTCAACTAACGGTTGTACTGGCTGATTCATGATTCAGTCCGGCTTGATCGCCAGCCCCCAGGGGTAGCGTCCGACCTTGATGGATTTGGTCACTTTCAGATGTTCGATATCGATCACCGAGACATCACCGCTGATACCATTGGTGGTGAGCAGAAACTTTTCATCGGGCGTCAGCGCCATATGCCAGACCCGCCGACCCACCAGTAAATAATCGAGTACTTCCCAGGTTTTGGCGTCAATCACCGCAACATGGTTGGCAGGGCCAAGCGCAACAAAGGCATAACGACCGTCAGACGTCAGCTTGATGCCGACCGGCTGTACCTTGTCACGATGAATACCCCGGATATTAAAGCGGATTTTGTGGATCTCTTCCTTGCTGGCGACGTCGATCACCGACACCGTACCGCCGATTTCAGCACTGGCCCAGAGCTGGCTGCCATCCTGACTGAACTGTACGTAGCGCGGTCGCTGATCCACCTTGGTATTGTGCACCAGCTGCTGGGTGCTGGTATCTATCCAATGCAACATGCTGGTGGTTTCCGAGGTGTTGACCACCAGTTTGCCATCCGGGCTGACGGCCATGCCTTCCGGTTCGACGCCAACATCAATCTGACCGGTGACCTGATGGGTGAGGGGATTAACCACCGTCACCAGAGCGCTGTCTTCGTTGGAAATATAGAGGCGATCGCCATCAGGATGGAGGGCAAACTGTTCCGGATCCTCACCAGAAGGCAGGTTGGCGACAATGCGTTTGCTGGCGACATCCAGCACTTGTACGGTGTCGTCATCGCTGGCACAGATATACAGCAGTGAATAGTCCTGGTTAAAGGTAATGCCACGCGGGCGTTGGCCTACTTCAATGGTGTCGACCACTTCAAAACGGCTCAGATCAATGACCGAGAGCGAGTTGTCCTTTTCGTTAGAAACGTAGGCCAGTGCCGCCTGAGCCGGGGTTGCCAACAGCAGGGGGGCGATCAGTGCAACGGACACTAACAGGTGTTTAAAGGGATTCATCCAGTGGCTCCTCGGGTTTCGGCAGATGGTTGCACGGTGGCTTAATCGATTTGATCGGCCAGTCGGCACTGACTTTCGGGTTGGTCAAAGCCCAGGGTGTCGAGTTCGGTATGGGGGTGCAGATAGCCCTCCTGCGGCGACTGGGAAACCAGCGCCCGAGGATGCACCAAGGCAATGGGCTGTCGCAGTTGGCCATTCCAGTTGCGATAAGTCAGCTTGCGGCCCTTGAAACCGGCCAGCTCAAACTGGCTTCCTAGCAGGTGTGACCGGATGCTAGTGGCAGAGTAGGGCACCTGGTGCGATAAAGTCTCACCAATTGAGCGCATGGCTGCCCAAGCGGCGTAATCCTTGTCGGTCATCCAGCGTTTGGCTTGGCGGTCAAAGCGACTTTGTAATTGTGCAGCCCCCCATTGCTCAATCACCCGGTGCCAGCCGACCGGCTTGAGTCCTTGAGTGCCGACCACCGGGCGTGGATACCAGGTGTTGTAGAGCAGGAACTCGCCGAAGTCGCCGAGTTCATCGGCCACTACCACGGCGTCGTATTCTTTGGTCTGGGTAAACAACGGGACTTCGGTCTGGGCCGATCGGCGCAAGTCAGAATCAAAGGTCCAGTCTTTGTCGGCGACAATTTTGCCACCAAAGCGCTTGGCCGAACGTCGAACTGCGTTGGCGTAGTCTTTGTCCTGTGAGCGGGTGCCGGTAATCAGCAGCCATTTTTTCAATTTCTTTTTGATCAGCCATTGGGCCAGAGCATCGGTGAGCATGGCGCGGCTGGGCAGAGTATGCAGGACGTTGGGCAGACAGTGGCGGATACGTAATTCATCGTCATAACTGCCGACATTAAAAAACAGCAGCTCGGGATACTGGCTGGCAAAAGCGTTCAGAGTGGCTGCCGGAGCATTCACCAGCACTAGCTGGATACCTTGCTGCTGCCAGCGATTGAGCGCGGCCCCCAGTTCGGCTTCGTCCGCGCTGCGGGCTTGCTCCAGCGTGTAGGCCAGCCCGAGAAAACGCCCACCGGCGTTATTATCGCTGATTCCCAGTATTGCTCCTTGCAGGCCGTTGTCTTCCGGCTCGGGCAGCACGTTGGACAGGAGCGGCGGGGATGGCAACTGCAGTTCGAGATAGCCAACGACAATCGATTGCTGGGGCTGGGAGAGAGGGCTGGCGACTGCGGTTCCGGTCGGCATTAGCAAGATCATTAATAGCCAGGCCATTGACAGTACGGTTATCAACAGCGCTGGTAGCATTGCCGGAATGCGGCGCAAGGTGGCAAGGCAAACAGGGTAAATGCTGCAAGTTTGGGTGCTTGTCATAGTGTTCAGTCGCTGGGTCATTTTTATTGTTGTTCTGTTTTTTCAAGCCTGATCACAGTCTGGCGGCTTCATGGTTGATTGAGATTACGCAACCCGTCAACAGACAGGTATAGGCATTAAGTACCCAACATTTACGCCTCTCGTACTATCTCTTGATGCTGCAATCTGGAGATCCTCTGGATAGCCTTAACTGGCATGAGCGCTGATCGGAACTATATTGATGTATCAGAATGGAGGTTGCGGCCAGCAGTTAGGCGGGTTAGTGCAGTGGGATTACGCTGTCGGACAAACAGGCAACTGATGAAAAAAACGCCGCTTAACCTAGTACCAAGGTACTGAAAATCGGCTACCAAAGTGTTCTGTGGCCCGTTTTTACTCGTACCTAGAATAAGCGCAATGAAAATAACAATCGGGTACTCAATAATGAAAAAATTCAGTTCTGCCTTTCATGGCATCGCATTGGCTGGTTTTATGGCTGCGTCATGTGTCGTCTGGGCGCATGGTGATGTGACTCCTCAGGCGATTGATACTACCGGTCTGGAGCCTTTGGGTGATGAGTGGCGCGAAGAAAATCCATACCGTGGTAACGCCCGTGCGATCGAAATAGGTGAATCAGCATACGCACAGAACTGTGCCCGTTGTCATGGTCTCGATGCCATTTCTGGTGGTATCGCGCCGGATTTACGCCTGCTGGATCACGGTGTTGATGGTGATGAATGGTTTGTCTACCGCGTGCGTAACGGCGCAGTACGTAATGGCGTACCCTATATGCCAAAAATGGCCGACTTCCTCAGTCAAGAAGGTCTCTGGGCTATCCGTTCATGGCTTGAAACCCGACCTGCAGACGAATAATCACTTGTCTGTCCTGATAATGCCTGTGATGTCGAATACATCCTGGGTGCTGCTACTGAAACCCGCGCTGTTGCGGGTTTTACTGGCGGCTTTTATGGTTTTGGCGAGTAGCCATGCCAGCTCACGCTCACTGGAAGATGTTCAGGAGAGTGGTGAGCTCAGTGTGGCGGTGTATCGTGATTTTCCGCCCTATTCCTGGGAAGCGGATGGCAAGGCCATGGGATTTGACGTGGATATTGCTCGTACGCTGGCCAAGGGGCTGGGAGTCCGTTTGCATCTGCACTGGATGATCCCGGATGAAAATCTGGATGACGACCTGCGTAACCATGTCTGGAAAGGCCACTATCTGGCGCGGATTGAAGACGAACCCATGTTACGGCGGGATGTTGCCGACGTGATGCTGCGGGTGCCGTATGACCGTGAATTTGCCTTCAAGGTCGATCAGGATGGCAGGGTGATCAACGATCTGGTGCATTTTTTTGCGCCCTATCAACGCGAGCGCTGGGAATTGCTGATCGATCGGCAACAGATCGAATCGATCGAGAACCTGGCTATTTTCATGTACGACAAGGTCGGTGTGGAGATTGACTCGCTGCCCGATTTTTATCTCACCAGTGCCTTTCGGGGCAAGGTTCGCAATAACGTCGTGCATTTCACCACCACTGCCGATGCGGTCACTGCACTGGGTACGGGTGAGGTAGCCGGAGTGATGGGCATGAAATCCCAACTTGAGTGGGGCATGCAGCAGTTGGGTAATCCTGAGCGTTATCAGCTGGCTGATATCCCCATGCCTAACCTGGTCAGCCGTTACTGGGAAGTGGGAATGGCCGTCAAGGACGATCACCGCAGCCTGGCGTATGCACTGGAAGACGTTGTTACTGCAATGATAAACAGCGGCGACATGAAGAAGCTGGTGGCGCAGTACGGGGTGGAATTCCTCAAAACCGAGCAGTCTTTAGTACAAGAACAAGCTGAATAATCCCTCTCATTCCTCTCTGGGTGTGGATGGTGGATGGCCGAGCCATTTGGCGTTTGATGGCTGACATCAGGCGTCAAACCGCTGCCATCCAAGTTTGACATCTCCAGTTTCAACCTCTGCGATACCTGACCTCCAGTACCTGGAAGCTGTCACCTGGAAGTGTCTCTGACAGCTGTTCAAAGCGTAAACCAGGAGCTTGTCCGACTTAGGCGTTTGTCGCATGGGAAAGACGGGTTTGAGCGATTTTTACGTGAAATGGAGGCGAATGGTGGTTCTGTTTACCAAGAATGTGCGCAAAAAAGTCAGCTTCAGCTTTCCGCAGTAACGCAGTCCTAAGCCCGACAGACTCCAAGTACCTACTACTCCCGTATCAGGAGTGCTACCAAGGCACTAGCAAATCACGCCTCAGGTCGGATTGGATGATGACCTGTCAAAACCAACAATGGTGACGTATCTGGACTCTAGGGCCAGTGCATCCTGTGACTGCTGCTCCACTCTGAGCGGACACAGAGGCTCCTACACGAATAAGAAAATCCTTTTAAGGAGAACACAATGAAAACAACTTCTATCGGCTTGAAGGGACTCGCGCTGTCCACTTTGGTAGCGGCCGTCTCTCTGGCCAGTTCTGTTCAGGCTGGTGTTACCGACAAAGATATTATCAACGACCAGGCAATCACCAGCGACGTAGTGAGCTACGGCATGGGTCTTCGTGGTCAACGTTACAGCCCATTGGCCAAGGTCAATGCCCAATCTGTTCAGGATCTGACGCCTGTTTGGGGTTTCTCTTTTGGTGGTGAAAAGCAGCGCGGTCAAGAATCCCAGCCAATGATCAAAGACGGCGTTATGTACGTAACCGCCTCCTATTCACGGGTGTTCGCGATTGATATCGCTACAGGAGATGAGTTGTGGCAGTACGATGCCCGTCTGCCAGAAAACATCATGCCTTGCTGCGACGTGATCAACCGGGGTGTGGCGCTGTACGACAACCTGGTGATCTTCGGCACACTGGACGCCAAACTGGTCGCGCTGGACAAAGACACCGGTAAAACCGTCTGGAAGAAAAAAGTAGCTGACTACAAGGGTGGTTACTCCATCTCTGCGGCTCCTATCGTAGTGAAAGGCAAAGTCATTACCGGTGTTTCCGGTGGTGAATTCGGTATCGTCGGTAAAGTCGAAGCCTACGACGCCAAAACTGGTGAAGTGGTCTGGACGCGTCCTACCGTTGAAGGCCATATGGGCTACCTGAACGGCAAGGAAAATGGCATTACTGGTGGCAAGGCAGGTAAAACCTGGCCTGGCGACCTGTGGAAGTCCGGTGGCGCAGCCACTTGGCTGGGCGGCACCTATGACCCGGACGTCGACCTGCTGTTCTTTGGTACCGGTAACCCGGCACCGTGGAACTCTCACCTGCGCCCTGGCGACAACCTGTACTCCTCTTCCCGTCTGGGTATTGACCCGGATACCGGCGAGATCAAATGGCACTTCCAGACCACGCCACATGATGGCTGGGATTACGACGGCGTTAACGAACTGGTTTCTTTCGACTACAAAGACGGCAAGAAAACCATCAAAGCCGCTGCAACAGCTGACCGTAACGGCTTCTTCTATGTCTTGAACCGCGAAAACGGCGACTTCATCCGTGGCTTCCCGTTTGTCGACAAGATTACCTGGGCCAAGGGACTGGATAAAAAAGGTCGTCCGATCTTTAACGACGACTTCCGCCCTGGTAACCCGGCCGACAGTGCAGACGGCCACAAAGGTAAATCCGTTGTTGCTGCCCCTGCTTTTCTGGGTGGCAAAAACTGGATGCCGATGGCTTATTCTCAGGATACCGGGCTGTTCTATGTCCCCTCCAACGAGTGGGAAATGGACATCTGGAACGAACCAACAGCCTATAAAAAAGGCGCTGCCTACTTGGGTGCTGGCTTCACTATCAAGCCAATCAACGATGCATACATCGGCGTTTTGCGTGCGATCGATCCCAAGAGCGGCAAGGAAGTCTGGCGCTATGAAAACAACGCACCTCTGTGGGGTGGGGTGATGACAACCGCTGGTGGGTTGGTGTTTACCGGTAACCCGGAAGGCTACCTGATGGCATTTGATGCCAAGACCGGTGAAATGGTGTACAAGTTCAACACCGGCTCTGGCATCGTGGGTACACCCGTAACCTGGGAACAGGGCGGCGAACAGTACATCGCAGTGGTATCTGGCTGGGGTGGTGCGGTACCGCTGTGGGGTGGCGAAGTGGCGAAGCGGGTGAAAAACCTGAACCAGGGCGGGACAGTCTGGACCTTCAAGTTGCCTAAGCGTCACGAAGTCGCAGGGCGATAAGGCAGACCGACAGCCCGGCGCTGTTGTCGGATTTGAAAAGGACGCGTTATTCTCGGCGCCCAACGCCTTGCCTGACGGAATTTTTCCTCCTGACAGGCTGTGGCAAATAATTGGGAACGCTCCTAACAACCTGAAGGGTACATCTCCAAAGTACGGCACTCGAAATTACGGTGTTAAAAATTGATTCAAAATGCTCATTTATCATTCATAAACTGCGCTTTTTTACCAATTTTTGCCTTGTCCTTTCATTGCTCGCTACGTTTTTAGATGCGCCCAGTAACCACAAAAAAGCCGCTGCCTCAAGGTAGCGGCTTTTTTGTGGTTACTGGTACGCGAGAGCCGACTGCTGGCCAGCGGTGCCCAGGGTGATGGTCAATTATGGTGATCATGTCGCGTCTGGATCCGGTTGGCTCACCGCTTCTCCGGCTTTGCAGCAACTCGCCCGCTGGACGCCCCGCTCTTCATGCCTTGTTCTGCAACCAACTGGCCTTCAGCAGGCCCGGTTTAATCAGTGAGAACGCTCCTTAACGCCAGCAACAAAGTGTCTACGAGCAGAAAAGTCCCTCTTTTACAACAGAACCCAGGCTGGAGTGTGCAAATGTTGCGGTTATTATGTGATGGCAGGATGCCCGTCAGCTGGATGGCGGTGAGGTCATTCCAATGATGTCAAGCAGGTGAGTTGCCCGACCTGTTATGGTGCATAAAAGTGCCCATGGCGGGTGATTCGGACAACACTTTCTTGCCGGGAATACTTGTTTATTCAGTGTGTTCGGCGGCCACTCAAATCGCCTTGGAAACCATTATAAATATCACACATTCCCGTTGTAGATGCTGTATGGTGGCGCCAAAAGGTCGTCACGCAGCAGGAGGTTATTATGAGCAATTTAACAGAGTATGGTCAGGGCATTGTTAATGACCTGGGTCGTCGGTACGGGCTGTCCAGTGGCGCGGTTATTTGCATGATCCAGGCGGTGATTAATGGTAATGGCACCATGGCGCAATTTTATTGCCCGGAACTGGGTGGTGGTGGCCAGTGGATGCGTGGTGGCATGACCATGGTTGGCGATATGTTTAACCATGGGCTGAAAAATACGGTCAACAATCTGTGCAGTGAAATCGCGTCGATTCTTGCTGGCGGCCAGATGATATTTGAAGCGCCAGCTGCCAGTGCATCAGGGAGTGGTGGTTTTCAGTCTAACAACTGGTGGCCGCCAGAGTTGGGTAGCCCTTCGTCATCGGGCGCTCAAAATAACATCCGTTACGCTATTTTCCCGCATTGTCATCGGTTGGCGCTCGACGCCAATGGACAAGTCAGTGTTTACGACACCCAGCAACACCAGATTGGTGGCGTTAGCCAACAGCAGGGTGGTGGCAGCTCGCTGACGTTCAGCAGCCAGTTTGGTACCGTGTATCTGACCAGTCTGCCGATTGTTTCTGGTCATAATCCTTTTCTTGACCAATCCTCTGCTTCTTCACCAGCGTCCCACACAAGCAATCGTGCGCCAGAGCCTGTTCAGTCGGCACCGGCACAACCGCAAAACAATGGCGGTAATCGTGATGATGTTTTTGCCGCGATTGAAAAACTCGCCAGTCTGAGAGATATGGGGATTTTGTCGGAGCAGGAATTTTCCAATAAAAAATCCGAGCTGCTGCAGCGCCTTTAATCAATCATCGGCGGATGAGCATTTATTGACAAGGCTGTAATAAACGCTGCAGTCATCGTTGTAACCGTTGTAACCGTTGTAACCGTTGTAACCGTTGTAACCGTTGTAACCGTTGTAACCGTTGTAACCGTTGTAACCGTTGTAACCGTTGTAACCGTTGTAACCGTTGTAACCGTT
>NZ_JBBKTX010000028.1:0-56341 GCF_044962685.1 Oceanobacter antarcticus | reverse complement strand
TCAGTGATGTCGAGCACTTTGACTGGTCGTCCCATGGTTTGCCTCTGCCTGAAAATGCACTCCTCAAAGTAGACTATAACCACTCATATAAATTCTATTTATTTTTGTTAAGGGACACTAGTTGGTGCCTGAGATATCAACGGTTTTCTGGTGTGCCTGCACCTGTTTCCAGACACGAAAGAAATTACCGCCCCAGAGTTTTTCGATATCGTTATCCGAGTAGCCACGCAGCATCAGTTCGGCGGTCAGGTTACGAATATCACCCACATCCTCCCAGCCCACTACGCCACCACCGTCGTTAAAATCGGAACTGATGCCTACATGGTCGATGCCGATTTTTTTGACGGCATAGTCGATGGTGTTGGCAAAATCATTCAGTGTGGCTTTTGGTTCTTCCTCGACAATACCGTAAAGGGCGCTGGCGTACTCCGCGAATTTCTGTTCCGGCCAGATGGTAATGACCGGGTCGCCGGGCATATGGGCATAGGCGAGGTTTTCCAGGGTTTCCAATGGAGGGAGTTCAAATTTTCCCCGTAGTTGATTGAGTTTTTCCAGAGTTTGATTGCTTAAGGGTTTTAAATAGGTCGAAAAGCCCACAATTTGCACTACGCCTCCAGTATCTTTAATCAGGTGCAGCTCGCGATCACTCAGGTTGCGGGGAATATCCACGATGCCACGCACGGCGGAATGGGAGGCGACGATGGGGGCCTGGGTGAGCTGGGCAACCTGTTCCACCGCGCTAGTGGACATTTGTGATACATCAATGATGACGCCCAGACCATTGAGACGTTTGACCGCTTGCTTTCCCAGTTCTGAAAGCCCGCCCAGAGCGTCGGGCGTGTCGTTAAAAAATGCCATTGGCCGGGACGAGTCCGCCCAAGCGTTGTTGCCGGTAAAACTGAAGCCGAACATACGCATGCCGCGGGCGGCCCAGTGGTCGAGCAGGGAGATATCCTCACCCAGGGGATAGGCATTGAGCATGCTGATAACGATGGCAAATTTACCTTCATCCACCAAGCGATAGAAATCTTCTGGGTTATAGGCGATACCCGCACGGTTGGGGTAGTCGCGGGCGATGTTTTGAATGATGCGGTAACGCACTTCTTGTTCGTGGCGTGCGCTTTCTACCATGCCGGGAGTGGGGCGGTGGGGGCCGTTGGGGCCGTTCCACATTTCCGGCCAGGCAAAAATAGTCAGTGCCGCGCCGGACAGTCTTCCCTTGCCAGCTTTAACCAGGTCGAACTGATAAGGGCCGTCGGTATCAGCCTCCTTACCTTCAGTATTGAAGTCTGTGGGTATGTCGATATGACTGTCGAAAGCAAGTATTCGCTCATGCAATGCTTCGGCGCGATCCATAATCTCCTTCGGGTATTGGACTTCGCTCCATGGCCACCTATAGTGCCCGGTTGTCCAGGCGGTGCCAGCGGCTGCTAATACCAATAAGATCAACCAAAACCAGAGAGATTTTATGATATGGAGTGATTTCATTGGGGCCTCATATGTGCTCGTAGTACCGATGGTAACGAGTGGTTGTGGCAGAAATTTACTCGATGCCATCAACCCTGCAAAGAGTGGTGTGGATTGGTGGGTTTTGGATGGGTTCAAGGTTGTATCTGAAACTGTGGCTGGGGCCTGTTGACGCCGATGCAGGGATAAAATTTCCGCTGGTTTTAAATTCTCGTCAATTCTCTACGTTTACCCTTAATAACGTGAACTGAATAGTTGTGTCGGTTTGTTTGTGTGTGACGCGCTCATGCACTCGGCGATTCGGGATGCCAATATTGTGTTGATGTTAACGGGTCAAATTTTAAAGGCTATTAGGAGAGCAGAGCTATGTTAAGAAGCACCATAAGCAGTGGATGGAGAAGCGCACTGCAAAAATTATCTTTTGTGCTGATTGGTTTTTTCGGTTTTTCAACCCATTTGTTTGCTTCGGATTACATCATTGATCCGACGCATTCTTTTGTGGAATTTAGAGTTCAGCATTTGGGTTACAGCTGGTTGTATGGTCGCTTTAATACGTTGCAGGGGTCGTTCTCGTATGATTCGAACAAACTCGAACAGAGTTATATAAAAGTGGAGATAGCGGCCGATAGCATTGATACCAATCATGCTGAGCGAGATAAACACTTGCGCAGTGATGATTTTCTGGATGTTGCGCGTTTTCCCAAGGCTGTATTTACGGCGGCTAGCTATGAAGGCGATGCCAGTGAAGGAACAATAATGGGGAATTTGACGCTGCATGGTGTGACTCGCCAGGTTGTTATTGAGGTCTCTAAAGTGGGTGAAGGAAAAGACCCGTGGGGTGGGTATCGCGCGGGGTTTTGGGGGCGATTGATATTGACGCCGGGCGAATTTGGCATTGACTACGATTTAGGATCGGCTTCGGCCAGCTTGGAAATGGAATTGAGTATAGAAGGAACAAAGAACTAGAACCTTATCGGAGATTTGATGAATGCAATTTTTGTTATGCGTTGAGGTTCTGTCCGGATGAAGTTTTCCCGTAGAAAGTTTCTGGCGTCTATTTCTGCTGCCGGCTTGGTGATTCCAGGTATCTATTATGGCCAGCGGGAAATCAGAAGCAGGCTCATTAGCAATGATAAGGAGGTGACTCCTGGTGAAGCGGTAGTTGAGCCTGCCACTGACAACGGCGAGCGGTTGGCCGGTCGGCTGCGTGGTATTTGGGATTTTCGCTTGTTGGGTGGATCGGGGAGTTTGGGAAGTCTGTCGCAAGATGATCTGGAAATGGTGTTGGATGTGGGAGCTACGGGGCGAGCTTTGCGTGGTTATCTGGGGACGGCGGTAGCATTGCGTGGTGACAGTGAGCCTGATTACCGTATAACGGGAAGCCTGATCAATATAGAGGGTGCCAAACTTCGCTGGCTGATCTGTGAGAGCGATACTCCTCGGTATGAATGTGATGTCATCCTGGATGAGGTGTGGAGTAACTGGAGTAATGCAGGGGATGGTACTTTAAGTGGCAAAATGCGCGATCTCAATCGTTCTCTGCAGCTCCCGGACCGGCAATATGCCTTTATTGCTCGGAAGCATCGCTTCCCCGAGGCGAAGGAGCGTATCACTTACACGCCTGTTTTACAGGAATGGCTGGTGTCGGCGGAACATCGTTTGTTTCACCAAGTCTGGCATGCCTCTCGTGATAAATGGCACAGGCTGCCTGAGGAAAAGCGTGAAGCGTTGCGTGGATTGAACTGGCAGCCGGGGCCAGTCGGTAATGAGCGTGATGCCAGAGGAAAGAACAAGCATCGCAACGGTTCCGGTGAGGATTTTCTGTTTATGCATCGGGATATGGTGCGGCGGGCTCGGGCGTTGCAGCCGGATCTGATGTGCTGGTCCCGACTCCCGTCACCAGTACCGTTTATTGAGTGTGATCGCCAGGAATTTATTCGTTACTACGAAAACAGTGACGGCTGCTCCGTACCGCCGGCCTGGGAGCCGCAGAATGACGCGGAATACGCTCAGTGGTTACGTGGGGTGAAGGGTAGTGCAAGTTTTTATAGCAATTACCAAGTGTGGGAGTCGCTGTATCAGGACCCCGAGTATCTGAGTAGGATGACTCTGGGGGAGTTTGGCTCAGAGTTGGAATTGGGCATTCACGACTGGTTGCATATGCGCTGGGCTACCGTGACCCGCGACCCAAGCAATGGTATGCCGCTGTTTTGGGACCGTAACTATACAGACTTTTCCTCTCGTTGGTTTCTGCCGGAAAACGATTATCTCGGTGATCCTTTTTCCTCTCATGTTAACCCGGTGTTCTGGATGTTCCATGGCTGGATCGATGATCGCATTGAGGACTGGTTTCGGGCCCATGAGCGTGTTCATCCCGGTGAAGTGAAGCGACAAATAGTTAAAGGGGTGCCCTGGTTTGCCCCAGGTCGCTGGGTGCAGGTGGGAGATCCCTGGCTTGGAGCTGTGTTATATGGTTGCGTGCCGCCTGGTGAAGGAGGTGGTGCTGTGGCATTGAATACAGGGGAAATGAAGCTTGCATTGCGCATTGCGTTCAGTGGCGAGGAGGATGTGTCTAATTTATTGAAACGTACTCCGCGCAGGCCATGGTACGCCAGAAATTTAAAACTGGCTTAAATTTACGGGGAAACAGTTCGTTTCCTAGTTTATTAGAGGTGTTGACGACTCCTAGGAAAAAACACGCAATAGAAAGGAGAGTTGTGCTTCATCTCCCTAACTTAAAAAGTGGCTTAATAGAGGTATGACGCATGACACAAAAAACTGATCGCACGCTATACGATATGGTTGGCATAGGTTTTGGCCCGTCTAATTTGGCCTTGGCGATTGCTATGGAAGAACAGAGCGCCTCTTGCGGTTCAATGCGTGCATTGTTTTTGGATAAGCAGGAAGATTATCAATGGCATGGGAATACACTGGTTAGTCAGTCAGATTTGCAAATTTCATTTTTGAAAGATCTTGTCTCACTGCGTAATCCTGAAAGCCCTTACTCCTTCATTAACTATTTGCACAAGCACCAGCGTCTAGTGAATTTTATAAATTTGGGAACTCTTTATCCGTGTCGTATGGAGTTCAATGATTATTTGCGTTGGGCTGCCGGACACTTCAAATCATTGTGTCAATATGATCAGGAAGTGCGGGCCGTTGAGCCCATTGAGCGAAACGGTATTGTAGAGGCTTTACGAGTTGTAGCACAGGGTAAGGATGGTGTGGAACAATGTCACGAGACCCGCTCGGTTGTTATAAGTACGGGAGGCAAACCGCATATTCCCGAGCCTTTCAGGCATCTTGGTGGCAACCCGAAAATTTTCCATCATGCTAACTATAAGCCTTTTGTTAAGGCGCTGGAGATAACGCCTGCTGTACCGATGCGTATCGCAATCATTGGTGGAGGGCAGAGTGCGGCGGAAGCCTTTATTGATCTCAATGACTGTTATCCATCGGTGTCGGTGGACTGGATTATCCGTGGGTCTTCTGTGAAACCGTCGGATGATACGCCCTTTGTGAATGAGATATTTGATCCAGAATTCACAGACTTGATTTATCGGCAGGACCCCTCCGAGAGAGCTAGATATATACAGGAATACCAGAATACCAATTATGCGGTTGTTGACTTGGCGCTTATAGAACGTATTTACGGCATTTACTATCTTCAAAAAGTCGATGGTCAAGCGCGTCATCGCTATCGTCGTCTAATGGAAGTCGTACAAGCAGAGGCGGGCAGTGAAGGTGTAAGTATCGAGCTAAGAAATAAAGCAAGCGGTGAAGTTTGCAGGGATCACTATGACGCAGTGATTCTCGCAACTGGTTACGACCGGGATCTTCGTCATGAATTGTTGTCCGGGCTCGATCAGTATCTTGGTGAATATACCGTTGGTCGGGATTATCGCCTCCAGACCGACTCACGGTTTAAGCCGGCTATCTATATGCAGGGTTTTTGCGAGCTAACGCACGGTTTGAGTGACACGCTATTATCCGTCTTACCATACCGATCTGAGGAAATAGCAACTTCATTACATAATTACCTATATCATCAATATGCGCCTACGGAGGATAATGAAATGGCCATAGAGGCTGAAAAATTTGAATAACAAAAGTTGTGTTTCTTTTATTGGCGGAATGATGGGTGTGAAATTGTAATGAAAAATAAAAACCTTGTTTATATATGGTCATTGAGGAACGCTGCAGCGGATAGGGCTGGGCAGCACATAGATTATCGTGGTGAACGCCGCTATATGATGTCGCCGCTGGAGTATCTGGTTGGTCAACTGAATGATACAGCTTTGGGGGAGCAATACTCACTGAAAGCGATTATTCATGATGACGATGAACTCTCAGCAACGGATTGTAAAAAGCTTGAGGGTTATGGGTTTTCCCCTGATGAAAGAACGCAGTGGGTTTTCCCGCAAGATTTGTCTGTGTGGGGAGAGAAGTTGTGCGACAAGCTTTGTTCTATCCCCTCAGCTTACCGGCGTTACCCGGTGGGTGCGCCTGAGCGGATAGCGGGAAAACGGATTTTTGAAAAAAACTTGCAGGATAAGCTGGTCGAATTGGAGGCAGACGTGGTGGTGTTGGACGGCCTTTTGGTTATTCTTGATGAGCTGGTCCGGCCAGGCGGTCTGTATCGAGGCAAAATCGTTAATATCCATCCGGGTATTACTGCCCCGGATTCCCTGTATCAGCGCCGTGGTGCCTATGCAACACTGGATGCCCTGTACGGGGCGCGAGGGGAAAAGGTGGTGAACTGGGAAACAATGGAAAAGATCTCTGTTCCTCCGTTACTAAAAACCGGAGCGTCATTTCACTACGTTGATAACGGAATTGATTCCGGCAAGGTGATCATGGATATGCTCAACACAACCATTTCACCGAAAGACACCATATTCGAGTTGCGTTGGAATAATTTCCACAATAGTTTATTCCCAGCGCTTAGTCGTGGTCTTGAAATTATGGCTCAGGTGGGTGGAGCGTGAAACGTTGCCGGCGTTTGAAACGACCGATTGATCCTTATTGTGGATATAAAGTATCAGGTAAAACGTTATTCTGGGTGGCATTGTTCCCCCCGGGAAAGCAAGTCATAAATTTCTTTTCTGCTTGCTCGTTATCTGCCACAACGATGTCAGGAGAATAAGGGGACAAAAATGCCGATTAGTTCTTCTGGCTTTTATCGTTTAAAAACATTTCTTTCATTAATCATTGTCGTACTTCTAGCGGGATGTGCCGTCAATCCCACCACAGGTCAGCGGATAGCGGATATCCGCTGGACAACACACGGCATACCTCACATTCAGGCTAATAACGAAGTCGATTTGGGCTATGGCATCGGTTACGCGTATGCCCGTGACAACGCTTGCCTGCTGGCGCAGGAGGTGGTGACTGTGCGAGGAGAGCGCTCCCGTTTTTTTGGTGCCGAAGGAAAGTCATCCGCTGGTCTGAATAATCTGGCTTCTGACATCTTTTACACCTGGTTGAATACCGACGATGAGATCGATACCTTCTGGCGGGAACAGCCGGAACCTATCCAACAATTGCTTACCGGCTATGCTGAGGGTTTCAACCATTATCTGGCAGAGCTGACAACGGACACTATCAGTTGTCAGGGTGAAGCGTGGCTAAAGTCCATTGCTACTCATGATCTGGTCCGTCTTGTTCGCAGCCTGTTGGTTGAAGGGGGGGTGAAGCAGTTTGTTGGGCCTTTGGTCACGGCGAGGCCACCAGAGCCACAGCAAAACTTGTCTGGCCGAGCGGATGCCACTCAAATGCCTGGGCTTGTCGGATTTGATAAAGAGGCATTATGGGATAACAAAGCTTTCGGCAATACGTTCTTTGGCAGTCAATCCGTCTCGTCGCTCGGCAGTAATGCGATCGCTGTGGGCAAGGCGCGTTCAAGCAATGGCAACGGTTTGTTGCTGGCCAACCCGCATTTTCCTTGGGGAGCGGGAGCGCAGCGTTTTTATCAAATGCATCTAACTATTCCTGGGGAGTTGGATGTGATGGGCGCTGCATTGCCGGGACTGCCATTGATCAATATCGGCTTTAATCAGCACGTTGCCTGGACCCATACAGTCGATACTTCCAGTCACTTTACACTTTATCGATTGATGCTCGATCCTGACAATTCCATGCGTTATATCGTGGACGGCGAGTCTCGTCCGCTTAGGAAAAACACGCTGGAAGTTACGGTAAAGGGTGAAAAGGGCTTGTCCACAGTCAAGCGTGATATTTATGAATCGGAGTACGGACCGGTCATTGTTATCCCCGACATGCTCGAGTGGAACAAGGCAGTCGCTTTTGTGTTGCGTGATGCCAACCGGGAAAATACTCGCGTGTTGGCACAGTGGTATGCGGTAAACCAGGCACAAAGCAGCGATGCGTTACGTGAAAATGTGGCGTGGTGGCAGGGCATTCCCTGGGTTAATACGGTGGCAGTTGATAGCGAGGGCAAAGCGTTGTATATGAACCAGTCCGTCGTTCCCAATGTGACTGTCAACCAACTAAGTCGCTGCGCCGATCCGGCACTGCTTAATCACGGACTGGTGGTGCTCGACGGGTCAGTGCGGCAGTGCGATTGGGTCGTTGACGAGCGAGCAGTCCAACCTGGCATCGTGCCGACAGAAGAATTGCCGGTATTGATGCGTGAGGATTATGTTCAGAACTCCAACGACAGTGCCTGGCTAAGCAATCCCTCCAGCCCGCTGTCAGGTTTTTCGCCATTGGTTAGTCGGTCGATATTACCACTCGGGTTAAGAGCACGATTTGCCCTCAGCCGACTTCAGCAACCAGAAAATATAACTCCCTCCGAATTACAGGGATTGGTGATAGACAACCAAGTGTACTTGGCCGATTTGATTATGGATGATCTTCTTAACGTGTGCCGGTCACAAAATGACGGCGAAGCATTTGCGCGTGCCTGTGCCCGGCTGGCTCAGTGGGATGGTAAAGCTAATCTCAACAGTGGATCTGGCTTGTTGTTGTTTATGCAATTTGCTGAACATTTTGTGCAAATAAAAAATAGCTGGCGTGTTCCGTTTGATTCTAATGACCCGGTGAATACGCCGCGTGGTATCAACCTGAATAATCCCGCTGTGGTGAAAGCCGTGATCACTGAATTGGTTGCTGTGGAGAAAAAATTAGAAGAAAGTGGTCTGCGTGACAATATCCGTTGGGGGGATATTCAGGTCGCCGGGAATAACGATCACAGCATTCCCATTCCCGGGAGTTATGGTGAACTGGGTGTCTACAATGTCATTGAGTCCAAGCGCGAAGGTGAATATTACAGGGTGAAAAGTGGCAGTAGCTATATTCAACTGGTTGAGTTCACTGATGGCGGGCCGCAGGCCCAAGGGCTATTAACCTATTCCCAGTCCAGTGATCCGCTGTCTGAGCATTTCTTGGATCAAACTGAACTCTTCTCCCGACAGTATTGGCCCAAGCTGCCGTTTACCGAGGCGCAGATCAGGGCCGATCCAGCGCTTGAAAGTAAAACCCTGTGGAAGCAGTAAATTTGTCCGGGAGTAGCAGGGAGAATTTTATTACCCCGCTAGATCTGGTGGGCGGATGGCCGGGTGACGATGCGATTGTTCGGTCAGCCTGTTTCTATGATGTCGAACAATATGACGAATCGCTGTTTGATACGTTAGGAATTGTAAAACCGAAACAATTGCTGCGGGCAGTTACTAAGCGCAAAGCGGAGTTTTTGGCGGGGCGTTATTGTGCACGACGAGCGCTTGGCCAGTCAGGATTACCTAGTTACTGCATCGGTATCGGCCGTCACCGGCAGCCGATCTGGCCGGAGGGTATGTGTGGGGCAATCAGCCATGCCCGGCAGCTTGCCATTGCTGTGGTCACACGAGATACGGATATTTATGGTGTAGGAGTTGATGTGGAAGAAGAGATGACATCGGCTGCGGTGCTACAGATACAACCCTTTGTGCTGAATGCAGATGAGTATTCACTGCTGTCCCAGCACTTATTGCCCCCTGAACAACTCACCACTTTAATCTATTCCATTAAGGAGAGCTTTTTTAAGGCCGCGTTCCCGCTGGTGCAGCACTATTTTGACTTTGACGCCATTTCGTTGTTGGAAATAGATATCCATCAAGGCGTGTGTTGCTTTCGGATCAATGTGTCACTGCATCCTGTATTGCCGCAAGGGAAGCGTTTGCGAGGACAATTTAGCTTTCCTCGGGTTCGGGGGCTGGACACCTGTACTATCGCGACACTGGTCATTTTGACCAGGGAAACACGGTAACAGGATAAACCGTAGTGTATGTTGCTATTGGTGGCGGCTTGAGAGTACCAGACCGCCGAACAGTCGCTTCTCGACCGTTAGTGGCAATGCCTGGGGAAGGGAGTCAACAAGGCCATCCAGGTTGTCCGTATTATAAATGCCTCCAATGCGCAAATTGGCAACGGCGGCGTCATTCAGGGTGATCGAATGGTCGAGATAGCGATCAATCTGCGGTATGGCAACGGAGAGAGGCTGGTCGTCCAAGACCAATTTACCGGATTGCCAGGCTAGTGCCTGGTCGATATTGCCTGGTTCTGACTGAGGTGAATCGTGACCAGAGTATTCAGCTTGCATGCCGGGGGTCAGGTGAAGATCAGACGCGTTGTTGCTGACAATAACGGAGCCTGCTGCAACCGTGACGACAACGTCTTGCTGGTATTTCCAGACGTTAAATGCTGTCCCTGTGACCGTGATTGTGCCATTGGCGGCACTGATTTCAAAAGGATGTGTAGCGTTGTGAGCGACCTTAAAGAAAGCTTCTCCATTGCCACTGATATCGACGTGACGCCTATCCCGAAAATTGGCGTAAGTGATGTGGGTGTTGAGATTCATCTCTACCTGTGTGCCGTCGGGTAAGGTTACTTCCTGACGGACTTGATCAGTACTGTAACGATGGTATTCGTTGGGCAGCCAATTTAGTAGCCATCCCCCATACCCGAAGGGGATGAGAAGCAGGGCCGCGAGCGATAGTAGCCTTGCATTCTGTTGCCATTGCCAGCGAGGAGGTTGTTGATAGGGGGGGAGCTGGACGATACCCGACGTCTCGGCAGGGGGGTTCTCCTCTTGCCTCGCCTCGACAGAGGAGGGAACCAAGTGCTCGCTCAGCAACCAGACCCGGAGAATTTTGTTATAGGCCTGTTCATGTTCCGGATTCTCTTGAAGCCACTGTTCGAAGGCTGCTCGGTCCAGTGGGCTGCACTCATCTGATTGTATGCGCATGCACCAATCTGCTGCGGCCATCTTTATGGTGCCAGTATTGTCAGCTTTCTGTGGGGTATGTGTCTGCGTGTTCATGATCGTGATTTTACCTTAAAGCCCCCGTATTAGCACAGCGATTACATGTTGCCGTTTCCTTTTGGGTAGTTATTGGTATTCTATAAGTAATTGAAAATATTACAGTTTTTAGTGATTTTAAAGTTGTTTTTAGACACGGATTTTGTTGATCCTGAGCATGGGGGTGGGGTTAATCGCGTCTGATTTCAGCGGTAGTTTCCGCAGTTAGACCCCCATATCCACTTGTGTGTTCCGTGGAGTTTGGACGGGCTTCCCTGGGCTGTCTAAACCTGACCGGCTTTCGTGCGTTACCCACAGGGTAGGTTGATACTGGGGGTTACAGCCATGTGACTATACATATGGTTGTCGTACCAACTGATGAATAGAATGTTTTTTGAGGGACAGATTCCCGCTATGATCACTTTTTTCAATCCAAATCACGTAGCGCATGCAGGCCAATTGGAAATGTACCGTGGTGAACTGGTGCCGTGTTTTGAGGTGCCATCAAGAGCGGATAGGGTGCTGGCCGAACTCGAGCATCGCCAGTTGGGATCCATCCAACCGGCATCCTTAATTGACGGTTCGCTACGCAGTGTACTGGAAAAAGTACATTCATCGCGCTACCTGCAGTTTCTGGAACGGGCTTGGGGGGAGTGGATAAAACTGGCTCCAGAGAATAGTGAGAGGGATGCTCTGCCATCGGTGTGGTCGGTACGCGGTATGCGCAGCGACAGATTACCGTCGAACTTCGCGGCTCGTATGGGGTTATTTTCCTTTGATATGGGGACGCCGCTGACGGCGGGTACCTGGCAAGCTGCGATTGGCGGCGCCGGCTGTGCTTTGTCTGCGGCCAATCGGTTGTTGGCCGGTGAGCGCGGGACGTTTGCATTGACGCGGCCGCCGGGGCATCACGCCGGAGCGGATTTCTTTGGTGGGTACTGTTTTATCAATAACGCTGCGGTCGCAGCCCAGGTGCTGCTTGATGGTGGTATGGCTCGAGTAGCGATACTCGATATCGACTACCACCATGGCAATGGTACACAGGCGATTTTCTACCGACGCTCGGATGTCATGTTTGCCAGTATTCATGGTGATCCTTCGTCAGAGTATCCTTTCTTTCTCGGTTACGCTGATGAAACGGGCGAGGGTGATGGGGTGGGGTATAACCATAACTTGCCTTTACCAAAAGGTAGCGATTTTGACGTTTGGGGGCAGGCGCTAACGGAAGGGCTGGATAGCATTTTCGGCTTCAAACCGGACGGTTTGGTGGTGTCGCTGGGTGTGGATACATTTATCGATGATCCCATTTCAGGATTCAGATTTCTTGAGGAGGATTATTTGGCTGTGGGGCGCCAGATTGCCAATATAGGACTGCCGACCGTGTTTGTTATGGAAGGGGGCTACGCTCTGGAGGCTATTGGGCGCAACGTGGCCAACGTATTACAGGGGTTTGATACGGGGAAATCTACGGTCTAGAGGTGGCTGTGCGCCTTAAATTTCGATATTGAGTTCAGCTTTCCTGCCGATCAGCTACACGAATATCAGGGGCCAGAGGGCAGTGCCCCGATTCCGGTTGTTAACGGCCATTTAAAGTGACTCACCTCTGGCCATTAAATTTGATCCACCTTTGCGTGGCCTTCGGGCCACTTTAACCCTAACGTTCCCGGTTTTCTCTGGCCGGGGATTCACGTGAAGGACTGGATTGTGATTCATAAAATCAAAGCACTGCACGACAACGGCAATGGCCTGTCCAAACGAGCCATCGCCAAGGAACTCGGAATTGCCCGCAGCACCGTTCGCAAGTACCTCAGAATGGATGAGCAGGCGATTGATCAGCAGCAACAAAACCCGGAGCGTTCAAAGTCGCTCGATCACTACCGCTGGTTACAGCGTTATCCCAACCTCCGTGCCGTCAAACTGATGCGCCGACTGCGGGATCCGGTACCCGACCTGGCGGTGTTGGATCGCACCATCCATCACTAACGGCCTCAGCATGACGACGGTCTCAGGCCGAGTATCTGAAGGACGCCGGATAGCTGTGGCAATGGCACGTCCCCTCTGCTCCGATGCGAATAGCGACGGTGACTGTCGACGCTGAGGGGCTGTTTGAGGACATCAGAGTAATAAAGGCGACTGCCTGCTGATTGGCGGTGCTGACGCCCCGCAGACGTTTGGGCCAGTACTGGAACGTGGCGAGTTTGAGGTTATTGGGCTGACAGAATACTTTTTAGGTCAGGCTAAAAGCCTGCCAGGTCTCGAGGTGTTACTGCCGGAGTGTCTGTTTGTCGAGAGAAGTCATGGAGTCTCCCAAACCGTGAAACTGGAATCAGGATGCGTGGCCAGAGAATGGGGTTATAGATGGGGTTAATGGAGCGGTTACTAATGGTGGAGTGCGGCTCGAAAAACTCGTGATTTTAGCTATTAGACCCCAAGCATGGGGCCTAATAGCTGGTTGACCGTGTCATAACGCGATGACGTTTATGATGTTGCCACTTCTCCCCGCAGTTGTTCGCCCAGGTTTTTGGGCATCAGCGAGAAGTACAGCAGTGGAATTACGATCAGGGTCAACAGCGTTGAAATCATGATGCCGAAAATCAGTGAGATCGCCAGGCCATTAAAGATTGGATCATCCAGAATAAAGAATGCGCCAATCATGGCGGCGACGGCGGTCAGTACAATAGGCCGTGACCGTACTGCGGCGGAGGTGATTACGGCGTCTTCAAAACGCATGCCTTCTTCCAGCTGCTGATTGATGAAGTCGACCAGCAGGATGGAGTTACGCACGATGATGCCCGCCAGTGCGATCATGCCGATCATGGAGGTGGCAGTAAACTGGGCACCAAACAGGGCGTGGCCCGGCATGACGCCAATCACGGTCAGTGGAATCGGGGCCATAATGATCAGCGGCACCAGGTAGCTGCGAAATTGGCCAACCACCAGCAGGTAGATCAGGATCATGCCGACGCCGTAGGCAATACCCATATCGCGGAAGGTTTCGTAGGTAATCTGCCATTCGCCATCCCATTTTATGCTGATGTCGTCAGTGAGAGCAGGTTGCTGAATAAACCATTGTTGCCAGTTGAGTCCGGCATCTTCCATTCCAAGCGAGATACCAAACAGGCCGTAGAGCGGGCTGTCGAGTTCTCCGGCCATGTCGGCGGTGACAAACACCACCGGTTGCAGATTTTTGTGGTAGATGCTCTTGTCGGTGATGGTTTTGCGGATGCTGACTACGTCGGCTAACGATACCAGGCTGCCGTCGGCGGCTTTGACTTTCATGACCAGCAGCTGGTTCAGGCCGACCTTGTCGCCTTCGTTGAGTTCAAGTCGAATGGGCAAGGGGTATTTGCTGTTGGCGCCGGGGTGGTCTTCGGCATCGGCGTGGGTGTGTAGATAGCTGACGTCTTCGCCACCCAGGGCGGTGCTGATGGCCTGGACGATGCTGGCCTGGGCAACGCCGAGCAGGGAAGCGCGCTGGCGGTCGATATTCACAATCCACTTTTGCTGATCGGCTTCAATGTAGTCGTCGACATCAACAATATCGGTGGTGGTTTCAAACAGGCCACGCAATGCTTTGGCGGCAGTGATCTGGCGACTGTATTCCGGGCCGTAGACTTCGGCCACGATCGGGGCCATAACTGGTGGGCCAGGTGGCACTTCAATGATCTTGACGTTGGCATTCAGTCTGTTGCCAATGGCTTGTAGCGGTTCCCGTACCGAGCGGGCAATGTCGTGGCTTTTACGGTCACGATGATGCTTGTCGACCAGGTTTACTTGAATGTCGCCCTGATTCGGTAAGCCCCGCAGGTAGTACTGACGCACCAGGCCATTGAAGTTGATCGGCGCGGCCGTACCGGCATACAGCTGGACGTCGCGGATTTCCGGTACTTGCATCAGTTCGTCGGTCAGTTCATCCAGCACCCTCAGGGTTTGTTCTACGGGGGTGCCTTCCGGCATGTCGACGACTACCTGGAATTCTGATTTGTTGTCGAACGGCAGCATTTTCAGTACCACCAGTTCTGTTGCCGGTAACGCGACGGCAACCACGATCAGGCCGGTAATACCAACGAATAACAGGATGCGTTTTTTCGTCGCGCCAGCGCCTTCAAGAAACGGTGACATCAGCTTCTGGAAAAACCGGTGCAGCTTTGAGATGGTGGGTTGTTCTTCATCATGAGCGGCAGTGCCTTCCGGTAAATGGCGCTTGAGCAGCTTGTAAGACAGCCAGGGGGTTACTACAAAAGCCACCACCAGCGAGATCAGCATGCCGGTTGAGGCGTTGATCGGGATGGGGCTCATATAGGGGCCCATCAGGCCGGAGACAAACGCCATGGGCATCAGGGCGGCGATGACGGTGAAGGTGGCGAGAATGGTCGGGCCACCGACTTCGTCAACGGCGCAGGGGATGGCTTCCAGCAGTTTTTTGCTGCCCATGTGCAGGTGCCGGTGAATGTTTTCTACCACCACAATGGCGTCGTCAACCAGAATGCCGATGGAGAAAATCAGCGCGAACAGCGACACCCGATTCAAGGTAAAGCCCCAGACCCAGCTGGCAAATAGGGTGATCGCCAAGGTGATAAAAATAGCGCCGCCAACAATGATGGCTTCGCGCCAACCCATGGTGGCCAATACCAGAATCACGACGGCGGTGGTGGCAAACAGCAGCTTGGCAATCAGTTTGTCGGATTTGGCTTTGGCGGTGATGCCGTAATCGCGGGTAACGTCGGCATCTATATTGTGGGGGATCACGCGTTCCTTGAGGTCAACCAGGCGCTGCTCAATCGATTGGGTGATGTCGATGGCATTAGTGCCGGGTTGTTTGGCTATGGCAATGGTCACGGCGGCCTTGCTGTTGCTGTCGCCCAGATCCCGATGCATGACAAATTGCTCAGGAGTGTCGGCTCCTTGGTGAATGTCGGCGACGTCGGCCAGGTAGACCAGTCCGGCAGCGGTTTTGCCGACAATCAGCTGGCCCAAATCGGCGCTGTTTTGCAGGAATGCCCCGGCCTGTATTTGAATGACTTCGTTGTTTTGCACCAGCGGCAGGCGTTGACCTCCGGCATTGGCACTCATCAGCGCGTTACGGACATCGTCAAACGCCAGGCCGTAGCCATTCATGCGGGCCGGATCAAGTTTTACCTGCACCACGGCAGAGTGTTCACCAATACTGTAGATGTCACGGGTGCCGGGAATACGTTTGAGTTCGGTTTCCAATGCGTGGGCGACCTGGGTCAGGTCGGCGGCAGCAACGCTGTTATCGTCCGAAGACAGGGTAATGGCCATGATCGGCACGTCATCAATGCCCATGGGTTTGATGACGGGCTGGCTGACCCCCAGATTCTCAGGGAACCAGTCGGCGTTGCTGTGTACCTGGTTGTAGAGGTTGAGGATGGCGGTTTCTCGTGGCACGCCGACCTTGAAGGCGATCGTCAGAATCGCTTGGCCCGGCTGGCTGATGGAGAAAATGTCGTCGACATCCTTGATCTCCGACAGTACCTGTTCTGCCGGAATGGCCACCAGCTGTTCCACTTCATGGGCGCTGGCACCCGGATAACCAATAAAGACGTTGGCAAAGGTTACGTCGATTTGCGGCTCTTCTTCTTTCGGGGTGATCATCACCGCGAAGAACCCCAACAGCAGGCCAACCAGCGCCAGTAAAGGCGTGATGGCTGAATTCTGGAAAGCGCGGGCGGTTTTGCCGGAAATCCCCAGCATTGCTGACTTATCTGCGGACATGACGTTTATTCTCCAGCGTGGTTGGAGGTAGCCGCTACGGCCTGTTGGGCAATGGCAGCCAGTGCCGCGTAGCCGTCGATGGCGATGATGTCACCTGCCACGAGGCCCGCCAGAACTTCTGCTTCGCCGTTGCGGCTGTTACCCAGGCGCACCTGACGCATTTTTAACTGTTTGCCGTCCAGAATATAAACCGAGGTCACTTCGGAGTGCCTGACGATGGCGCTTTGGGGGATCAATATGCCTTCACGTGCACCTGCGGGCAGGCGAACCCGTGCCCACATGCCAGGGTATAAATGACGATTGTCGTCTGCCGGTAACTCGGCCCGCAGACGGACACTGTGATAACGGGCATCGGCATAAGGATAAAGTGTGATTTTGTCGGCACTGATCGGGGTCATCTGGTCACCGACAAGTACCTGAATGGCGGTTGCTGCCTGACTGGCTTGATCACGACTGGCTTGAAAGTGGCTGGCGATACTCTGGGGCAAATCGGCCACCGCACGTAACGGCTGTAATGCCAGCCCTGTCATCATTGGTTGACCCGGATTCACCAGTTCGCCGACCTGTACCATGCGTGCCTTGACGATACCAGAATAGGGCGCAATGACGCGGGTATAGGACAGCTGGGTGCGGGCCTGGCGAACGTTGGCATTGGCTGCAGCCACCGCCGCAGCGGTGCTTTTGGCCTGGGCTTCGGCGCTATCGAACAGGCCCTGGGAAATGGTGCCTTGTTTCAGTAATCGCTGGTTACGTTTGAGCAGAATCTGGGCGTCTTCATTTTGAGCTTCTGCCTGGGCTAGCTGGGCTTCTGCCTGAGCCAATTGTGCTTGTTGCTGGGTGTTGTCGATTTCGATCAGCAAGGTGCCCTTTTTAACGCGGTCGTTTATATCAACATGGACAGCCTGGATAGCACCGCTGGTTTGGGCCGATATGGTACTTTCGTTAACGGCTTCCAGCGTGGCTTCGAGATCGTAAAACACCGGAATCTGGCTGGTTTGCAGTGTGCGGGTTTCCAGAGCGTCGGCAGGCAGGGCCAGCAGGGCAGTCAGGCCAAGGCTCAGCATCAAACGTGAAGTCAGCATAGATGGCATCCTTTGTTAACTTTTGGGGCGGCGGCAGAAGCCCCGCAGAATTAATATTCCTGTATTAGAATATACTAATATTTGAATTGCAACCGGGTTGATGCCGCCTGTAGTGATTCACATCACCGGGTTCATTGGCCAGATTGGTCGGGTGTATTGGCTATCTGGGCAACTATCTGGATGGCTATGGTTGTTATAGTAAATTTTGATTTAACGCTGGGTGTTCTATCGCTTTAGACTATGGGCATACTTTCTACTACGGACTGGCCCTGGTTTGTACCTGTTTTATACTCATGCAGGTACTGAGTTGGGCAGCCATTACCTTTGCTGCTGGAGAACATACTTATGAAACGTGTCACTATTTTTGGTCGTGAAGGCTGTGGTTACTGTCGTCGTGCCAAAGAACTGTGTGAAATCAAAGAACTGGATTTCAAATACATTGATATCAATGTGGAAGGCATCAGCAAGGCGGATCTGGAAAAAACCGTCGGCAAGCCAGTTGATACAGTGCCGCAAATATTTATCGGCGCCGAGCACGTTGGCGGCTACACTGAATTTGCTGCTTTGATCAATGCCAGATAATCACGCGATTACATTATAACCATCGAGTTCCTTCAGTGCCCTGGAACACCTCAAAAAAAGCCCGGTCAGGATGACCGGGCTTTTTTGGTTTAAACATTGATGCTGATGTTTAGCTGTTAGCTGTTACTGCAGGCTTGCCCAGGCTTTTCCTCAGGATCAGAAAGCCGACAATGCCGGATGCCAAAGAACCTACAATAATACCCAACCGTTCATCAAAGGTGTTGTCGATGCCTCCGCCTTCAAACGCCAGCGAACCAATAAACAGACTCATGGTAAAGCCGACGCCGCATAGCGTGGCGGTGCCGTAGAGCGTTAGCCAGGAAACACCGGTCGGCAATTTGGCCCAGCCGACTTTGATGGTGAGCCAGCAAAACGCAAAAATACCCAGCTGTTTGCCGATGAACAGGCCTGCCGCAATACCGACGGGCACCGGGTGCAGCAGCTGATCCATGCCGATTCCGGTGAGGTTCAGTCCCGCGTTGGCGAAGGCAAAGATTGGCAAAATAAAGAATGCCACGACCGGATGCAGGTCTTTTTCCAGCTGGTGGGCGGGTGAGTAGTCCGGACGGCGATCCAGTCGCATAGGCACAAACATCGCCAGAATAATGCCCGCCAAGGTTGCGTGTACGCCAGACTTCAACATCGATACCCACATAATGGCGCCCAACAGCATGTAAACGCTTTTGGATTCAACCTGAAATCGATTCAGCAGGAACAGCACCGGCAGGCACAAGGCGATAACACTGAGCGCTGTCATGGAGATATTGTCGGTGTAGAACACGGCAATAATGACGATGGCGCCAATGTCGTCGAAAATGGCCAGCGAGGTCAGAAATATTTTGATGCTGGCTGGGACGCGGGAGCCAAGCAACACCAGGATACCGAGGGCAAACGCAATATCGGTGGCGGCCGGGATGGCCCAGCCCTGAATATCAATGGCGTTTGCGTGGTTGAAGTAAACGTAAATCAGTGCGGGCACCAGCATGCCGCCCAAGGCACCAACGCCGGGTAATACCACGTTGCGCTTGTCTTGCAGTTCACCTTCGAGCCATTCGTACTTCAGTTCCAGGCCAACCATAAAGAAGAAGATGGCCATCAGGCCGTCATTAATCCACAGCAGCAGCGGTTTGGCGATGTGCAGTGCACCAATTCGGACTTCTACCGGCGTTTCCAATAGCAGGTTGTAAAAGGGCTCCAGTGGGGAGTTGGCAAAAATAATGGCCAGCAATGCGGCAAACATCAGCAGAATGCCACCGGCGGATTCCATCTTTAAAAATTTGTTCAGCGGGTTTGGCCGTGTTGAGGGTATGTTCATGGGTAGTGAATAGGCTTCCTGTCGTTCAGAGGTGTTTACCCTACCATTCAGGCCGCCTGTCGGGCCAGTACGATCGGTCTATATGTATCCTTCTGCATGGAGTACCCGAGAGCTGCTCCGGTTCCCCTGGATCTGCAAAATCAGTTGTCAATTCAGGGGTTTAGCGCCTCAAGCCAAGCTGGGTTAATATGTCGGCTTTGTTTGATCTGCCGACTGCGCCGGTGGATTATGAGATCACTGGTTCTGGAATCGTCATTATGCTTACCGAAAAAATCCGCAACAGGGAAAGCGGCATTGTGCTGTACGGCATAGTGCCACCGAAAAAAGGCACTGATCCAGAACGGATTGTGGAAATAGCCAAGCTGCAAATGCAACGGTTGCAGTCGCTGCCAATAGACGGGTTAGTACTGTACGACATTCAGGATGAGGCGTCGCGGACGTCAGCAAGGCGCCCGTTTCCATTTATCGAAACCCTCGATTGTTTTGATTATAGCCGTCACCAGCTGGCGGCTCTGGATCTGCCCAAAATCATTTACCGCGCCGCAGGCAAATACTCGCGTGAGGAACTAAGCGGTTTCCTCAAGCAAGCCTCTGCCACAAACAATATGACTGTGTTTGTCGGAGCGGCCTCAAAAGATCAGCCGGTCAGTATGACCATGTCCGAAGCTTACGATCTTAAACAACAGGTACGGCCAGAGTTGCTGATGGGTGGAGTGACGATCCCGGAGCGCCATCGCGCCAAGGGCGACGAACATGTGCGGGTGTTCGAAAAAATCCGTCAGGGCTGTTCGTTTTTTATTTCCCAGGGTGTTTACGATCTGCAGGCGTCGAAAGATTTTCTGTCCGATTATTATTACGCTGGTCGTGAGCAGGGTATTGATTTGGTGCCAGTGATCTTCACACTGACTCCCTGTGGTTCCGTACAAACGCTGAATTTTATGAAATGGCTCGGGATCAGCATTCCACGCTGGCTGGAAAATGAACTGCTGCATGCCCACGATATTCTCGAACAGTCAGTTAATTATTCCGAAGCTAACTGGCGCGAACTGAAAGCCTTTGCCGATACTCTGGGCGTGCCGGTGGGCTGCAACATTGAAAGTGTTGCCGTGCGCAAGGTGGAAGTCGAGGCCGCCATTGAATTGCTGAACCGCGTATCGCGCAGTTTCTGATTCCGCTATTTTTGATTTGGCCGTTTAACCCTCGGGCGTCAGGCTATACTTGACGTCTGTTTTTGGTATGGATCCCGCTAACACATGTTTTTTCTACAGCAACGAGAACATTTTTTTCGCCCCTTGACGGGCAAATACCGCGCCCAGGTGGTCGCATGTTTGAGTGAGCTGTATCAACGCTCGTACAGCTCTGCCAACGCGGATTACGGCCATGCTCTGGTGCGTGACCAGCTGGTCGAGATGTTTCAGGAAGTGCTGGTGCGCAAGCCCCAGCTTGCCAGTACCGATGATCTGGGTGATGAGGGTGAAGAAACCGACAAGGATCAAGCCGGGTTCCGGGGCACGCGGGAACAGGCCGGCTGGATTCTCAGCCTGTTAATGGAGCATGGCTGGATCGACAAGCAGGTGGATCAGGCGACGTTACACAGCACGTTTTCATTGACCCGGTACGGCCGCGAGTTTACCGAGCCTTTTGTGAACGAATCCCGCGCTACGGCGCGCACCCGGCATCGTAATACCCGCAACACCCGTAATGCGCTGGAAAGCTTTGTTGAGCGCGGGGATGTGTATGATTTGCTGGATGCCTTTGAATATTCCGAACGTATTATCAGTGATTTTACCGATGTAATTGCCGAACTGGATGAACGCAAGCGCGATCTGGTGCGGGAAATGGAAGACCAGTTGCTGGTTCAGCATGCCAGTGATGCCTTTTTTGATTTTATGGAAAACCGCTTTCAACCGGATCTGTCGGTGCGGCTGTCGGCGGATAATGTCGAGCGCCA
The DNA here is from genome assembly GCF_044962685.1 of Oceanobacter antarcticus. Lineage (NCBI taxonomy): Bacteria > Pseudomonadati > Pseudomonadota > Gammaproteobacteria > Oceanospirillales > Oceanospirillaceae > Oceanobacter > Oceanobacter antarcticus. Next base: position 34,910 of record NZ_JBBKTX010000028.1, on the reverse strand, counting down.
TCGTGACCGGATTGAGGGTTTGATTCGTACCATCCGGCGCAAGGATGACAAGTTCAAGATCGCCACCGAAAAACGTTTACGTGAGTTATTACCGGAGCAGGTGCAGCCCGGCCAGTCGCTACTGTGGTGGATTCTGGATGGCATTGAGCAGCGTTTGGGTAATGCCTCGGAAATCATGCTGCCGGCGTTACGGCGTGCGCTGCAGGGATTTACCAAGCGGGCGGATATTATCATGCGGCAGATGAGCTATCTGGCATCGCAGCGGCACAATGATGTGCTGGCGGTGTGCAAGCGACTGGCCGAGTTGCCGCAGGCTCGACAAGATGCGCTGTTGGCCCTGGCCGGTGAACAAATGGCGGTGCCCACCATCGGCTTTATTGATCCGGCCCAAGTGCGGTTGGCACCCCCTCGCAGCCGTCAGCGCATGGCTGCGATACTGGATCCAGGCCGGGGTGAGGTAGACATGGATGCGCGTAAAAAAAGTTATATCCAGCAGCTGCTGGATCAGGCATTTCTGGTGAATCAGCAAGCGCTGCGCCGGTATTTGCAATCACACCTTGGCTCCGGCCAACGGGTTTCCACTCGCGAATTACCGATTCACAACGCCGCTGATTTTATCGCTGTCGCCCATGCCATCAGTCTGGGTGCGGCTGACAGCGCGGTTGCCGATAGCAGCAGTGAGTTCCGCTTTGTCGTCAGCCAGGAGCGGCCCGAAGAAGCGGCCTTGCCTCCCGGTGATGCCGATCACTATTTTATCGGTAAAGATCATTTTATCTTCGAGCTGGTGGCGAAAGACCAGCCTCAGCCAACGGAATAACGCATGTTGACTTTGATTGAAAAACAGCTGGAAAAGGCCGGTATCAGCCTGCGCGACTTTTCTGAAGTATTGATGCGGCTACTGGATTACGGCGTGATTTGCCGAGACGAAAGCCAGATTGAACAACAGCTATACGACCGGTATTTACGTGTTGATGAGCTGGTGCAGGATTACTTGCAGTTGATTGGCATGCGGGTATTGCACGACCGACGTTTCTGCTTTTTACGGGTGATTCCTCCTGGTGCCGTGGTGCCGGGTATGGCCGAGGATGTTGGCTTTGAACACAGCCAGGCTTTTCGAGTGCGGCTGAATCAGCATGAAGTTGCCTTGACACTGGTACTGCGCGCCCAATATGACAAGGCCTTGAGAGAAGGTGCCGTGGATGAGCAAGGTTGCGTTATGGTGCCGCTGGAGGCGTTGGGTATCGCCATGAAAAACCTGCTGAAGCGGGCTCTGCCAGACAATCTCACCGAGCGTAAGGCGCTGTTCCGGCGCTTGCGCCAACTGCGGCTGGTGCATTTGAACAGCGATGAGCAGTTGTCGGATGGCGATACCTGGTTACGTATTCGGCCGATGATCATGAGCTATGTCTCCGATGAGGTACTGTCTGCCTTATTAGGTGATGAGGTGTTAGGTGGCGTGGTGGTCGGTGACGAGGTGCTGGACAGTGAGAAGCCTGCGCCAGACCTTGCCGGTGCTGCCGTCGATGACCAGAACCCGAATTGCCCGAATCAAGACACACCAACAGCCGACGACAGAGAGCAAGGGTCTGGCCCGAGTCTGTTTGCTGAGATTGAAACAGCACCTGGCGACCACCTGGCCCGACATGACGCCAGCCAGCCGAAGGTCAGCCGGCAGGGCAGCGAGGAATAACCATGTTTCTGAAAAAATTTATCTATGTGAATTGGGGCAATATTCCCGCGACGGAATTTGAATTTGGCCCGATTAACCTGCTCTCTGGTGGTAACGGTTCCGGTAAAACCACGGCTGCGGATGCGATCCAGACGATTATGACTGCTGCCCACGATACGCTGTTTAACTACAATCCCGGTCAGGATGAAGCCACCCAGCGTGGCCGGGGTAAAAACGTCCGCACCTTGGCCAGTTATGTGTTGGGCTGTGATGACGGCAGCTATGCCAGGCCTGATGGGGCGGTGGGGTATCTGGCAGCAGTATTTCATCCGACCGGCAATGAGCCGGGCGAAGCCTTTACGGCAGTAGTTGGCGTGTCGGCATCCCTCGACAAAGCGGGCAGTCAACCGATAGCGCGTCAGAATGACATCCAGTTTTACATCGTTGCCGGTGAGCAGCTGACGCTGTCTGACTTTCTGCAAGACGATCTCGATGGCAATCGGCTGGTTGTGCCCTTAAACCGTCTCAAACAGTGGCTGGGGAATCGCCTTACCGGTGGCAAGGACAGTGCCACGACGCTAAACATCGAACAATACGACACAAAAAAACAGTATCTGCGGCGTTTGTACGGGGCGTTGCGTGGCCGCTTTGATGCTGTTGGCGAGCGCGAGGCTATCAATGCTGCGCGCACATTCTCGCGCTTTATGGCTTATAAACCGGTCAAGAGCATCAATGGCTTTGTTGCCAACGAAATTCTGGAAGCCCGTGATCTCGGCGATGCGATTCGATCCGTGTCGGACTTGATGAAAACCATTCACGCCATGGAAGCAGAATCAAAATCCCTCGCCGCTACGATTGAGCGGCTGAATCGTGGACGAGTGTCTGCGAGTCGTTATATCGATCAGTGGCTGGAACATCAGGTATTAACATACACCGCGGTCAAAAGCCGGTTTCTGGCCGATCAGCGGGATTACCTCAGCGCCAAACAGCAACAGCAACAGTTAGGCTCACGCCTGCAAGAGGCCGAGCAGGAGCGTGAACTGGCGCAGGAGCGCCGCCGTGCCTTGCGTGAACAGCTGATTGCCATGGAGGCGCGCCGCTTGGGCATCTGTGCCTTGCAAGACAAGGACGCTGCCGAGCAGGCCATTGCCATGCACCGTCGTGCATTACAGCAGCAAGCGTTACCACTGCTGGAGCAGGATCAGCAATTACAAACCGGATTCAAGGCAACCGGGCAGGTTTATAGCGCCATGCAGCGCAGCAGTATCAGCGTGGATGTTCCGTCGCTGGCCGAGCGCAGCCTGATGGGTCAGGCCAGGGCCGTGCTGGCACTGAACGATGACAGTAGCATCGATTTACAGCGCTTGCTGGGCAAGGACTGGATCGATCTGTCACCGCTGGAGCAACATCTGGATCGCGCCCGTGAACGGCAGCGGCTGGTGAATGACTGGCGTCAGCGCTTTCTTGATGAGTCGCTGGAACGTTCAGGCCAGAGTATTCGCGATCAAGTGTCGCGGTTGGCAGACCGTCGTGAACAGAAGCTGCAACAGCTGCAGCATCGGATCAGCCAGAAGCAGGCCGATATCGACAGTCTGGAAACTCGTCAATTAAATTATCCCGGCTTCGTCCGTCAGGCACTGGAGCTGATCCGGCGCGAATGTCCGCAGGCGGATCCAAGGGTGCTGGCCGATTACGTCGAGGTTTCGGACTCACAATGGCAAAGCGCTATTGAGGGTTATATCGGTGGTGCACGTTTCTCCATCATTGTTGAGCGCGAGTTTGAAGCCGAGGCGGCGCAGCTGGTGCGCAGTATTCCAGGCGGCAGTCGTGCCCGTGTGGTGCAAGGTGAAAAGGCGCGCAAGGACTGCGAGCGGCTGACCTTGCCGTCCAATTCCATTATTCAGCTGATGACGTTTGAACACGCCACCGCCAAAGCGTATCTGCAAGCCAGCTATGGCATGGTAGAGCAAGTGCCCGACAGTGAGGCATTGCGGCGCACCCGTCGCGGTGTGACGCGTGAAGGGCTGGGTTCCGGTGCCTATTCGATTTACCGCTGTGATCTGGATGATGCTGAACTGGTCTTTGGTGTCGGGGCAAGAGATCGGGCGCTGGCGGCCAAGCAACAGGAGCTGACGGGGCTGCTTGATCAGGCCAATGAGGCTCAGGCCAGTTGGCAAGAGTCGCTACAGCTACTTGATGCCATCAACCTGCTGCGCCCTGTGTCGTTTGCCGACCTGATGAAAGAGATGGTTGATACCCACTATCAGCTCCAGCAAGCCGAGCAGTTGCTGGAGCGGGTTGATCTGACCGATTTTGCTGATGTAGAGACGGAGTTTGAACAGCTGCAGCAAAAGGCCGAAGCACAGGATGTTCGTATCCGTGATCTTGATGGCTCTCTGGGGCGTTTGACCCAGCAGCTGAAAGACAGTGAAGCGACGTGCAAGAGTCTCAGTGCCCGCCAGGAGGTCACCAGTGACCAGGCGGAGCGTGCCGAAGTCGCATTGCGTCGGGTCAGCGCCTTGTGGCCGGAGATGGACGTAGAGCAGGTGCTGGAACAGGCTGACAGTGACGCTGGCAGGGTATTGGTCGATGGTATTGAAGCGCAGGCGCGGGAGTTGTTGCAGCAACTGAACGGATCCGCCTATGACGTTGAACGTCAAATTGCCGAGCACAACCTTAACTGCCAGACCCTTGATGCCATTGTTTATAACCCGGATTATCGCCAGGAACACAGCGATGGCTTCTTCAAGTCGTTGTGTGAGTTATTGCGGGAGATTGATCGTATTCATAATCGCCTCAAAAACAATATTCTGGTGGCGAAGCAGCAGCAATTATCGACCTTGCGGGAAAGTTTCAATAATGCATTTGTCAGCAATCTTTGTCATTCAATCTATCAGTCCATTAACGATGGCAAACGGGTACTGGAAGACCTGAACAAGGAGTTGGCACACCATCGTTTTGGTGCCGACCAGGAATGTTACTGGTTTGACTGGGAGTGGGTGCCGGAATACAAGGCATACTGGCAGTTTTTTGAAGAAGTGATCAAAAATCCAACCCTGGGAGAGGGGGCGACGCTGTTTGATGCAGACTTGCCGAAATCGGCGTTACGGGTGCGTGATCAGTTGATGGCCATGCTGCTGGACGACGACGAACAGCACGCGATGCGGGAGCTGGAAAGGATCTCGGACTACCGCAATTATCGCAGCTATGAAATTTACAAACAGCCTGCCAACAAGGAACCTATCGCCCTGAGTCAGTACGGTACCGGCTCTGGTGGTCAGCTCGAAACGCCCGCTTATATTATCCGCTCAGCGGCGATCACTTCGGCCTTCCGTTTTAACGACGGTGACACGCATTTACGTATGGTGCTGGTGGACGAGGCTTTTTCGAAAATGGACGAGACCCGCTCCAAGGAGGTAATCAACTACCTCACCGAAAGTCTCGGCTTGCAGCTGCTGTTTATTATGCCAACCAGTAAATCCGGCCCATTTATGGACATGATTTCGAATCAGTTTGTATTCAGCAAGATTCCGTTAATGGCGGGACAAAGGGCGGGGCAGCTACAGACCCGAGTGTTGGTGGACCGTCAGCAGTGTCATCAGCAGCGGGTGAAAGAATTGTGGGCTAATCATCGCAAGACCATTCGTCACCAGGCGGGGCTGGATTTTATGGCCGGATTCTCAGATTGAATCTGGCTTGACGTACCCGTCGGTTCCGCCACGATTGCTCGTGGCGCAGTGTCAATCCGATCTCGGGTTGTTGCGGGTTGGGTTGTTACGGGTTGGGTTGTTACGGGTTGGGTTGTTGCGGAGTTGGTTTGTTTTGGCGCTTGCCTGAAAGGGCTTTAACACCCTGATTAATGCTGAGTGTCGGAGATCTTGCTGGTTTTTATAGCGGTCAGATCTGTCGCTGCCGGGCTGGCTGGTACTGTAGCAACTAATTTGGTGACGGGCTTGCGAGGGCCAAAGCGTGGGGCTGGCAGGCTGGGTGTTCGAAGAGCACGATGCGCCTGAAGTCGAAAATTGGGTTTGGGCATGATGATTCCTGTTCAGTCTGGATGGGCCTGGTTCAACAATAAACCGCTGTCATGGCGGGCTGTTGAAGCCTGTGTGCGTAGAGATTGCTGCGTTAAAAATGATAAAGAGGTGGTCAGATTCTAAGACGCCATCATATAAAGCGCCGCAGTTTTCAGACCTGCCTTTTAGTTTACCATAGCTGAGTATTATATGATTAAGGTTTGGTTGCGAGTTATTGCCCATTGCCGGGATATAACCCGAAACACCCTGGAACTTGCTGTTTCACCAGTTGTTGGGGACAGATGTTTAGGGGGGCGTTCTCGATGATTAAACCGAGCCCCCTGACAGGCCCCGTGTCAAATAATTGAGAACGTCCCCTAAGCATGGCCCAGTAGATGCAGTGCTAAAGACTATCGCTGTGGTAAAAGAAAAAGTACGGTTGAATACTATTTAGGCTGTGTTATTTATGCCTTTATAGTTATGCTTGAATTATTGATATGTCTTACTTTGTGCAGGAAATACAATGAAAAAATTATTGATTGTACCGCTGCTGCTGACAGCGTCGTTGACGATGGCGGATACCGTGTTTGTGGATGTACGTACCGATGAGGAATTTCAGCAAGATCATCTTGAAAGCGCTGCACATATTCCTTTTCAGCAAATAGCCGCAGAAATTGGCAAGTTGAATCTGGCGAAGGATGACGAAGTGGTGCTGTATTGCCGCTCTGGTCGGCGTGCCGATATTGCTGCTGAAACCCTGGCGGGGATGGGATTCACCCACGTCAAAAACGTCAAGACACTGGATGGCGCCCGGTCGTATCAATCCACGCTGACCGCCAAACCTTGAACGGATTGGTTAGGTAAGTCCTTATAAATCAAAAGGTTGAGTGTTTATTTGCAACCAATGACAGAAGCTGAGCTGTATTCGTCATTGGTTGTCCTTAACGCTATTCGACAAACGCCAACGCCTGTTCCATGACTTCCGGCCCGGCACCTTTCTTGTGAGCGTTTTCACTGAGATGGCGGCGATACAGTCGTGCGCCTTTCTGAGCATTAAACAGGCCCAGTGTATGGCGGCTGATATGGTGCAACGTTGCCCCTTTACCCAACTGCTCTTCAATGTAGGGGTACAGGCGGCGAATCACATCGGCTTTTGATACCGGGGGCTTTGGGGCTGCAGCTGCACTTTCGAAATAGAGCGCATCGACATCCAGTAGAATGCCGGGGTTCTGGTAGGCCTCCCGGCCGATCATTACGCCATCAAGGTGTTGCAAGCATTGTAATGATTCTTCGTGGGTTTTCAGACCGCCGTTAAGGAGAATTTCCAGCTGCGGGAGTTCCTGTTTCAGCCGGTAGACGTAGTCGTACTTCAACGGTGGCACTTCGCGGTTTTCTTTTGGAGAGAGTCCCTGCAGGATGGCTTTGCGGGCGTGAACAATAAATACCTCACAGCCTGCTTCGGCGACGGTGGCCACGAAGTCGCGCATATGTTCGTAGCTGTCCTGATCATCAATACCGATGCGATGCTTGACGGTAACGGGAATATCACAGCTGTCACGCATGGCTTTGACGCAGTCGGCGACCAACGGTGGGTGACCCATCAGGCAGGCGCCAATCATGTTGTTTTGTACCCGGTCGCTGGGGCAGCCGACATTCAGGTTGACCTCGTCGTAACCCCAATCCTGGGCGAAACGGGCACATTGGGCCAGCTCATCCGGGTTGCTGCCGCCCAGCTGCAGGGCAATCGGGTGTTCAATGTCGTGGTATTGCAAAAAGCGCTCACGATTGCCATGAATCAGGGCACCGGTTGTCACCATTTCGGTGTACAGCAGCGCCTGGCGGGATAGCTGCCGCCAAAAAAAACGGCAATGAGAATCACTCCAATCCATCATCGGCGCAGTACTGAAACGGCGATTCAGTGCGGTCATTGGTTGTCACCCTCTGGCCGCGCTAACTGTTCCAATGCGTTGAGGTATTGCTTGCGACGTAATAGCAGATGCCAACGGCGTCCGCCAACCTGACGCCAGAGAATGGCGGCGCGGATGCCGGACAGCAGTAATGCACGCACCCGGTTGGCGGTGTGTTCGTTTTGCAGGTGAGTCGGGTTGCCGGTAACGTGAATGCGAAAGCTGAGGTTGCTCAATGTCTGTTTGTAGAGTTCGGCCAGAGCAGCAATGGTGTTTTCGTGGCTGATGGAAAAGTGCTCCACTTGGCGGGAAGCTTGCTGAATGCCATTACCAAGGGCAGTAATCATGTTTTGATTGCGGCGTAATTTGCTTTCAAGGTGCAGGATGGCCACGGTATAGCGGGTGATGTCCGGGCTGAGGCCGCCGCCCTTGCCGGAAGCCAGGGTCAACAGGGTGTTGATACCCAGGTTCAGGCTGTGACCGGGGTCGCCGTAGATAGCATCAAACGACTCCGGGTTTTGCTCAAACAAGCTGGACAACAAGGGGGTTGCATCGGTGAGCGGTATGTCTCCGGTGCGAGCCAGTTGCTCCACCAGGGTGGCCGCCTGAACGACGGCGGCAATGGCGATGGCTTGCTGGCGACGATCGGTCATGTTGGCTTCCTGTTGTTTTGTGTGGTTTCGATGACGCCACCACCGAGGCAGGTTTCATTAAGATAAAACACCACTGATTGACCCGGAGTGATGGCGCGTTGTGGGCTGTCGAATACGACCCGGTAGCCGATCTGGCCATGGTTGTCCTGGCGTTCAATCACACAAGCCTGGTCATCCTGGCGATAACGCACCTTGGCGGTACAGCGTAGTGGCAGGTTTTCCGGCTCCTGGTTGACCCAGAAAATAGCGCCGGTGGTGAGGGTGTCGGTAAACAGTAATGGGTGATTTTTGCCTTGTACGGCAATCAGTACATTACGTTCGAGATCCTTGCCTGCCACAAACCAGGGCTGATCCGGATGGTTGGCAAGCCCGCCAATGCCCAATCCCTGGCGCTGCCCCAGGGTGTGGTACATCAACCCCTGGTGCTCGCCAATTTCCTCTCCTGTGGGCGTTTCTATGCGTCCGGGTTGAGCCGGGAGGTATTGTTTGAGAAAGTCGCGAAAGCGTCGTTCGCCAATAAAGCAGATACCGGTAGAGTCTTTCTTGTTCGCGGTAACCAGCCCGTTGGCTTCGGCAATTTTACGTACTTCGGGTTTTTCCAGTTCGCCAACCGGAAAGAGTGTCTGGGCTATCTCGGTGCCGCCAACGGCATGCAGGAAGTAGCTTTGATCCTTATTCGGATCAAGCCCCTTGAGCAATTCGGTTTGACCGGTAGCCGTGTCGCGTCGACGCACGTAGTGACCGGTAGCGATCAGCTCGGCACCCAGTACCTTGGCGTATTCGAGAAAGGCTTTGAACTTGATTTCGCGGTTACAGAGAATATCCGGGTTGGGGGTGCGCCCAGCCTTGTACTCAGCGAGAAAGTATTCGAAGACGTTGTCCCAGTATTCGGCGGCAAAGTTGGCCTGATGCAAATGAATCCCCAGGGCATCACATACCTGCTGGGCATCAGCCAGGTCGTCTTTGGCGGTGCAGTATTCGGTGCCGTCATCTTCATCCCAGTTTTTCATAAACAGGCCTTCGACCTGATAGCCTTGTTGCAGTAGCAGCCAGGCAGAAACGGATGAGTCAACACCGCCGGACATGCCAACAATGACTTTGGTGTTCTGGTTTGACATCTTACGGGTGCTCAACGATTGCGTTTAACGGAAATAGTTTGCCAGCGAGGTAATCTTCGACGCAGGATAGAACCATGCTGCTACGAAGATTGGGGCAATTACGCAGTTCTTCAATGGTCATCCAGCGGGGGCCAAGGATGCCGTCATCCAAGGGGCTGTCTGGCAGGTACTGGTCGGCGCTGGCGCTGAAGCAGTAACGGTGGTAAGTCACGCCGTTGGTGGGAGCTGTGTAGGTGTAAAGGCCAATCAGGGCGGTGGGGGTGACTTGCCAACCGCTTTCTTCGAGCGTTTCCCGAATGGCGGCATTGATAATGGTCTCGCCCTGTTCGATATGCCCGGCAGGCTGGTTAATCACCGTTTCGCCAGCGCAAATCTCTTCAATCATCAGAAAACGTTGATCCTGCTCAACAACGGTGGCAACGGTGGCGTGGGGTGTCCAGCGACTCGGCATGGTGGCTCCTGGCGTTAGCGAGGGCAAATGATAAACGATTGTGACGGCAACCCCAAAACCTGCTGAGCTTTTGTGGTGTGATCAGGGTGTCGCTGCTCCGTTTCAGGGCTTGCGTTTGGCTTTGGGTGCGTGGGCGTTGCTCAGCTTGCTCCTTGCTGGTTTGTGCGCTCGGTTGTGCTTGTTGCTGTTGCCGCGAGCAGGCCGTGCCGGTGTTGCTGGCATATGAACCGTTTCGCTGCGGTATTGGCCTGGCGGCAACGTGCCGAGTGCCCAGGGGCCTATGGCAGCCCGAACCAGCCGCAAGGTTGGATGGCCTATGTGGGCGGTCATGCGGCGTACCTGACGATTGCGGCCTTCGGTGATGCGTATTTCCAGCCAACTGGTGACATCGTTGGCACGTTGGCGAATAGGCGGGTTACGGGGCCAGAGTCGGGGTTCTGCAATCTGCTCGGCGTAGGCAGGGCGGGTTGGCCCGTCTTTCAGAAGAATACCCTGGCGCAGTTGTTCCAGTTTGTTTTCGTCGGGGATTCCTTCTACCTGTACCCAGTAGGTTTTTTCCATTTTTTGTGCCGGATTGGCAATTCTGGCCTGTAATTGACCATCATCCGTGAGCAGTAGCAGGCCTTCGGAGTCATAATCCAGTCTGCCTGCGGGGTAGACCTTTGGGATGTCGACTAAAGTAGCGAGGGTTTTTCGTCCCTCAGTATCGGTAAACTGTGACAAGACGTTAAAAGGTTTGTTGACAAGAATAAGCAGGGCCATATGCGCTCATTGTTCTGTAGGAAAACTACCTAACTGATAGTCTAGCTTGCAATTTCTGTAGAAAAACTACAAATTATGCGCCGTTTCACGATTGGAATATCGTCGGAGTGGGCGATATTCCGGCGAATTCGGGTAATCCCCGCGTTCGTTTTCATCTTTGTCTGCGGGTTCCTGCCAAAGTATAACTGCCAAAAGTGGTTGTAAGGGAATCCGAGCGCTATAGCAATTTCAGCACAATACAACAGGAGTAAGAATGTCTATCAATAATCCTACCATTATCTACACCGACACCGATGAGGCCCCGGCACTCGCGACCTATTCCTTACTCCCAATTGTTAAGGCTTTTGCCGGGCAGACTGGCATTACAGTTGAAACCCGCGACATCTCTCTTGCTGGCCGCATCATTTCCCAGTTCCCGGAATATCTGACTGAAGCACAACGTCAGCCGGATGAGCTGGCTTACCTGGGCGAGCTGGCGAAGCAGCCAGATGCCAATATCATCAAGTTGCCAAACATCAGTGCGTCGATTCCTCAGCTGGAAGCTACGGTTAAGGAACTGCAGGCGAAAGGTTACAAGCTGCCTTCCTATCCGGCTAATCCGCAGACGGATGAAGAAAAAGACATTCGTGTTCGTTACGATCGCATCAAAGGCAGTGCAGTAAACCCGGTGCTGCGTGAAGGTAACTCTGACCGTCGTGCGCCAGAATCTGTCAAAGCTTATGCTCGCGCCAATCCGCACTCCATGGGTGAGTGGAGCAAAGACTCGAAGTCCAGTGTTGCTTATATGCAAGACGGTGATTTCTATGGCAGTGAGTTGTCTGTAACTATTCCTGCAGTGACCGACGTTCGTATTGAATTGGTGGACGAGGCGGGTGAAACCACGGTTCTGAAAGAAAAGCTGTCGTTACTGGCTGGTGAAGTAATCGATTCCTCTCGTATGGATGTTGCCAAGCTGCGCGAATTCTACGAAGCCGCTGCGATCGAAGCCAAAGATAAGGGCGTATTGCTGTCACTGCACTTGAAAGCCACCATGATGAAGGTGTCTGACCCGATCATGTTTGGGCACGCGGTGTCTGTTTATTACAAGGATGTGTTTGCCAAGTACGCCGACACTTTCGAAAAGCTGGGTGTGGATGTGAAGAATGGTCTGGGCGATGTTTACGCCAAGATCAAGTCTCTGCCAGATGCCGAACGGGAAGCTATCGAAGCTGATATCGCTGCGGTGTACCAATCTCGCGCTGACCTTGCCATGGTGAACTCCGACAAGGGTATCACTAACCTGCATGTACCAAACGATGTGATCGTGGATGCATCCATGCCAGCGATGATTCGTTCTTCCGGTCAGATGTGGGGTGCCGACGGCAAGTTGCACGATTCTCTGGCAATGATTCCTGACCGTTGTTATGCCGGTGTTTATCAGGAAGCCATCGACTTTTGTCGCGAAAATGGCGCGTTCGATCCACGTACCATGGGTACTGTGCCGAACGTCGGTCTGATGGCTCAAAAGGCCGAAGAATACGGTTCACACGACAAGACGTTTGAAATTCCTGCCGCTGGCACTGTGCGCGTTGTTGATGCCTCTGGTGCGGTTCTGATGGAACACAGCGTTGAATCTGGCGATATCTGGCGGATGTGTCAGGCCAAGGACGCTCCTATCCAGGATTGGGTGAAGCTGGCTGTTAGTCGCGCGCGCGCAACCGGCTGGCCGACAATCTTCTGGCTGGATGCTGATCGTGCCCACGATGCTGAGCTGATCAAGAAAGTGAACGCCTATCTGCCACAGTATGATACTGACGGTCTGGATATTCGTATCATGAAGCCTACCGATGCGACTCGTTTCTCGCTGGCGCGCATGAAGAAGGGTGAAAACACCGTTTCTGTCACCGGTAACGTTCTGCGTGATTACCTGACGGATTTGTTCCCGATTCTGGAACTCGGTACCTCGGCCAAAATGCTGTCGATTGTGCCGCTGATGAGCGGTGGTGGCTTGTTTGAAACGGGTGCTGGTGGCTCTGCACCAAAGCACGTTGAACAGCTGCTCAACGAAAACTATCTGCGCTGGGACTCGCTGGGCGAATTTATGGCGCTGGCTGCGTCTCTGGAGCACCTGGCCGAGTTCGCCAGCTTGCCAAAAGCCAATGTATTGGCCAAGGCGCTGGATGCCGCGACAGGCAAGTTCCTGGTTGAAAACAAGTCGCCTGCTCGTAAAGTAGGTGGTCTGGATAACCGTGGCAGCCACTTCTATCTGGCGATGTATTGGGCCGAGGCGCTGGCAACTCAGGATGAAGATACTGAATTGAAAGCGATCTTTACGCCTGTTTACGCGGCACTGTCGGAAAGTGAAGATAAAATCGTTGCTGAGTTGGCTGCTGTTCAAGGCAAGCCAGTTGATATTGGCGGTTACTACAAAATGAATAAAGCCTTGGCTGAGGCTGTTATGCGCCCCAGTCTGACGCTGAATAGCATTGTGGATGGCTTGGCCAAGTAATGGCTCAGACATAAAAAAACCGCCGAAAGGCGGTTTTTTTATGTCTGCTGATTGGAAGTCAGCGCATTTTTAGGCTGGGCATGGAATGCATAATTCGCTAAATGTAACAAATCAGTGATAGTCCGCTTTGCTCGCTTAGGTCTCTGTCTTGGTGTCTGTGGGCCAGTTCAGGCAGATACAGGCGGACTATTGTCATCTGCAGATAGCGGTATGTCATTAGGGGTGTCATCGAGGGCGCGGATGTTGATGGCGTGGGTGCCTTTATCGCTTGGTTTGGTGTCGAACTGTACGGCCTGGCCGGCCTTGAGAGTGCGGTAACCATCCATAACGATGGTGGAGTGGTGGGCGAACAGATCTTCTTTGCTGTCGTCAGCAAGGATAAATCCATAACCTTTTGCATTGTTGAACCATTTGACCGTTCCGGTTTTCATCGCAATACCTCCTTGTTTTTTGCCCGCATGTTGGTGCAGCAATCATTACGACGTGGCCAATACAGTACTGATAGCGGTGTCAGGCGTCAAGCCGCTAGAGCATCCTCGCTTGCACGGGTATCATGAAATCAAATTTCAAGATCATCAGTGCTATGTACCTTACTTCCGAAACTCAACTAGAATTAAACATGAGCAATCAGCCTGGGGACGATCGCGAAGGCGGGGTGGCAGTTGAAAATGCCAAACCTGCCCTCAAGAAACCCCCTATGTACAGTGTGATCATGATGAACGACGATTACACGCCCATGGAATTTGTGGTCGACGTGCTGCAACGGTTTTTTAACAGAAGTCCAGAGCAGGCCACACAGATTATGTTGACAGTTCATACCAGGGGCAGTGCAGTATGTGCCATCTACACTCGGGATGTTGCTGAAACTAAAGCTGAGTTGGTGAATCAATATGCTAGAGATTGCCAGCATCCATTGCTGTGCGAGGTAGCACCAGCTGACGATTAGGGGGACTATCAATGCTGAACAAAGAGTTAGAGCTTACTCTGAATGAGGCTTTTAAAGACGCTCGCTCAAAACGGCATGAGTTTATGACCGTAGAGCATTTATTGTTGGCATTGCTCGACAATGATGCAGCGTCAGCCGTACTTGGAGCCTGTGGGGCGGATGTTCCGCGCTTGCGCAAGGAGCTGACGGATTTTGTGGATGCAACAACGCCACTGATTCCGGATACCGATGACGAACGTGAAACCCAGCCGACCCTGGGGTTTCAGCGTGTGCTTCAGCGCGCTGTATTTCATGTGCAGTCGTCCGGCAAGGCAGAAGTTACCGGTGCCAACGTTCTCGTTGCTATTTTTAGTGAGCAGGAGAGTCAGGCGGTTTATTTTCTCAAACAACAGAATATTGCCCGTATTGATGTGGTCAATTACATCTCTCACGGCATTTCCAAGGTGTCTGGTCAGGATGATGAGTCCGGCGCAGCCGGTGCATCGGAAGCAGCAGACGAAGATGGCGAAGCATCTGCCAGTAATGCGCTGGAAGGGTATGCGACCAATCTCAACAAGGTGGCTCGTGAAGGCAAGATTGATCCGCTGATTGGCCGTGATCATGAGGTTAGCCGACTGATCCAGATTCTGTCCCGTCGCCGCAAGAATAACCCGCTGCTGGTAGGAGATTCCGGTGTCGGGAAAACGGCGATTGTCGAAGGTCTGGCCAAACGTATTGTCGATGGCGAAGTGCCTGACGTGATTAATAACGCCGTGGTTTACAGCCTGGATATGGGGGCCTTGCTTGCTGGCACCAAATACCGGGGCGATTTTGAAAAACGCCTGAAGGCCCTGTTGGCAGAACTCAAGCGCCAGCCTCACGGCATTTTGTTTATTGATGAGATCCATACCATTATCGGCGCGGGTGCCGCTTCGGGTGGTGTCATGGATGCCAGCAACCTGTTGAAGCCAATGCTGAGTTCTGGAGAGATTCGCGTCGTGGGTTCGACGACGTTTACTGAGTTTCGCGGGATTTTTGAAAAAGACAGTGCATTAACACGACGTTTTCAGAAAATTGATGTGGCTGCGCCCTCCGTTGAAGATACTTACAAAATCCTCAAGGGGCTGAAATCCAGATTTGAAGATCACCACAACGTCAAGTACACAGACAAGGCGTTGCGTGCCGCTGCAGAGCTGTCTGACCGTTACATCACGGATCGCAATCTGCCAGACAAGGCGATCGATGTGATTGATGAAGTGGGGGCGTTGCAACAGCTGTTACCTGTCAGCAAGCGCAAGAAGCAGATCAATGTCACCGAGATAGAACAGGTGATTGCGGCAATTGCCCGTATTCCGCCCAAAACAGTATCTGCGGATGACAAAGAGCTGCTGTTCAAGCTTGAAGATAAGTTGCAGATGGTGGTATTTGGTCAGAATGAGGCAATTCAGACCTTGTCGACTGCGATCAAGATGTCCCGTGCGGGCCTCAGTGCACCGCAAAAACCGATTGGTTCATTTTTGTTTGCCGGGCCGACAGGGGTGGGTAAAACCGAAGTATCGCGTCAGTTGGCCAATGTGATGGGAATGGAACTGATCCGGTTTGACATGTCCGAGTATATGGAACGTCATACGGTTTCACGCTTGATTGGTGCGCCTCCAGGGTATGTCGGCTACGATCAAGGTGGGTTGTTGACGGAAACGGTTAACAAGACGCCACACTGTGTCTTGTTGCTGGACGAGATCGAAAAGGCGCATCCAGAGGTCTTTAATATTCTGTTGCAGGTGATGGATCATGGCACGCTGACGGATAACAATGGTCGCAAGACCGACTTCCGTAACGTAATTCTGATCATGACCACTAATGCGGGCGCTGAGCGCATGAGTCGCGCCAGTATCGGCTTTACCCACCAGGATCATACGGTTGATGGTGCGGAAGAATTGAAAAAGTTCTTTACGCCAGAATTCCGTAATCGTCTGGATGCGACCGTGCAGTTTGCGGCGTTGGGTCGAGACACGATTCTGAATGTGGTCGACAAGTTCCTGGCTGAGTTGCAGGGGCAGTTGGATGACAAGCGCGTGATGTTGCATATCGATGATGATGCACGTTTCTGGCTGGCAGAGCATGGCTATGACGAAAAAATGGGTGCTCGCCCAATGGGTCGTCTGGTGCAGGAAAAGGTCAAGAAGCCGTTGGCAGAAAAGATTCTGTTCGGAGAATTGGCGCGTGGTGGGGATGTACTGGTTCAGGTCGAAGACGGCGAGTTAGTGATTGTCGTGCCTGAAGAGGTGCCTGCCTGAAGAGGGGGGTAGTCTGTGCCCCTGCCTGTTAAGGCAGGGGCACAGATATCGCTACCGATTAACGGGCGCGATAGGTAATTCGGCCTTTACTAAGGTCGTAGGGAGTCAGCTCAACCTTGACCTTGTCGCCAGTCAGGATGCGGATGTAGTTCTTGCGCATCTTTCCGGAAATGTGAGCCGTAACCACGTGACCGTTTTCAAGTTTTACGCGGAACATGGTATTAGGCAGAGTGTCTATAACCTCACCTTCCATTTCAATATGATCGTCTTTCGCCATTCATCACCTGTTTAGAGAATATACAGAGCGGGCGCATTCTGCCCTAATTCCCTTCAATAATCAAAGTTATACGACAGAATAACTACACCAATTGCCACTAACGAACTGTTCCAGTGGCTGGAAGTCGGTTTTGTATTCCATTTTGGTACAGCCAGGCACCCAGTATCCCAGGTAATGATGCGGCAATTTCAGTGCTGCCGTCAGTCGGGTCAGTTGCAGGATCATAAAGGTACCTGGTGACTCGCGGGTCAGTGCCGGGTCATAAAAACAATAAACAGATGATAAACCATCCATAAACACATCAAATACCAGGCAGGCCCTGAAGTGGCCGTTTTCTCTGGCAACTAGGAAAAAATGATTGTTGAAGCCGTTGACGAGGAAGTCGTTAAATTGTTCTTTTGATGGCGGATACATACTGCCGTCGGCATGGCGTGCATCAATGTAGGCTGCGTAATCCGGGTACAAATTCATCGCAGGTGTTTCTACACTGAGTTGCCAGTGCTTCAGGCGTTGTAATACTTTGCGGAAACGACGTTTGGGTGAAAATCGATCAACCGGAATGCGCACCGACGTGCAGGCGTTACAGTTTGGGCAGTCCGGTCGATAGAGGCTGCGACCACTGCGGCGGAAGCCGTTCAGGTTGAGTTGGCTGAGCAGGAATTCATCCGGAACTATCTTGGGATCGACATACAGGCTGACGGATTCCTGATTGGTCAGATAACCACAGGGGTGAGTTGATTGTGGTTTGAGTAGCATGATTCGGGTCACTGTGGCACCTCCGAAGGGCTGGTGGAGCCGGTTGTTGCTGGCTTATTTAGCCAGGTTGGCAACAAAGGTCTGGTAGGTATACGTTGAATCGCCTGGTGCAGGTGGCTTTCGAACTGACGGCGGCTGAGAGTGACAATGCCGAATCTGGCCAGGTGCTCGGTATGCATTTGGCAATCGATTATTTTTATACCGTTATCTATTAGCTGTGGTGCAGCACAGGCAAATGCCAATTTTGCGGTGTTGGGTTGGCGGGAAAACATCGATTCACCAAAAAAGGCCACGCCAATCCGGATGCCATAAAAACCACCAACCAGATCACCTTTGTTGTTCCAGCATTCAACGCTCAAGGCAAAACCGGCAGCAGCCAGGCGATGGTATTCATCGATCATTTCTGGCTGGATCCAGGTGCCTGAATGTTTGGCGTGGGTTTCTGCGCAAGCGGCCATTACCTGCCTGAAGGCCAGGTTGCTGGTAAAGCTCAGTGGGCTGCGTTTCAGTTCTTTGCGAATGGTGCGCGGAATACGAAAAGTGTCCGCCAAAATGACGGCTCGGGGCGCTGGTGTCCACCACAAGCGAGGCTCGTCATGGCCATGCCACGGGAATATACCTCTGGAATAGGCATGATGTAGCCACAGAGGGGTTATTTTTCCTCCGGCAGCCAACAATCCATTGGGATCGTTCAAAGCGTTCGATGTATCCGGAAATTGCGGATCAGCGCATTCATCCAACCAATCAATCATGTTTTAGCCGTGGTAAACTCAGGTCTTTATTGATGTCGCAGGGTATTGATTTGTCTAAGGATACACCGGAAATGGCCGATGCCGTTGATGCTAATTCCGGAGCTCAGGCTGCAGCCGTATGGAGCCGTCGTCAGGATGCCTTGTTTTTGCTGCTGACGCTGGCCTGTTTGCTGCTGTTAATGGCGTTGTCCAGCTATTCTCCATCAGATCAGGGCTGGTCTGCCAGTGGCTCCGGGCCTGCGCATAATGCCGTCGGAAAAGTAGGTGCCATTGTTGCCGATATTCTGTTTCATGGCTTCGGCTATCTTGCCTATGGTTTGCCCGCTTTACTACTGGCGAAGCTCTGGTTGCTGTTCCGTAAGCCGGATCGAGCGGGCTGGGTCATTTGGTTGTTACGGGGCTTCGGTATTGTCCTGACGCTGTCCGCTTTGTGTTCACTGGCGCACCTGAGTATCTGGCTCGGGCAGGAGTTGCCAGTTGGTTCTGGTGGTGTCCTGGGAGTAACGGTTTTTGGCTTTCTTTCACCGCTGTTTGGCTTTTCTGGCTCGGTTGTAATTCTTGTAGCGGGTTTGGCGTTGGGGTTGATGCTGTTCCTCGAATTTTCGTGGCTGGCGTTATTTGACCGGATTGGCGGAGCACTGCTGGCCTTGTTCTCCCGCAGGAAAAAGTCTGATCTGGCGGTTAGTGACTGGCAAGATCATTCGATGCCAGCTGCAGTGTTAGGCTCGAGCGACAATGACAGTGATGATGTCAATTTACTGGATGCGCAGGGCAATGATATGGATGTTGATAGCCCAGCAGCCGGGTTCTGGTCACGCTTGGGTATCGGTAAGAAAAAGGGCGCGGGTAACGACGAGCCGGTCAACGCTGGTGAGGTCGATCCAGAGCGGAAAGCCGATATGGCCACTGCTGCGGCGCGAAGTGGCGGGCGCTCGGAACCGGTGCTGGGTGATGCCGGTTTGCTGGATGTATTTCCCTCTGCTGTTGCTGACGATGATGCCGATGATAATATTTTTTCTGCCGCGTCTGAAATGCCGCTGGTAGCGGTAGCGCCGGAGCCAGTTGTTGCGGCAACAGCAGGATCGAACCGTCGTCCATCGTTGCCGCAAGAGGATGATGCGGATATTCCATGGTTGACCGAGCCAGACACCTCGACACCTTCGCCGCGTGTACCCGCTGCACCAGCGGCTGCAGCAACATCCCGCAACCCGGAGGAAGCAAGTCGGGTGAATGCTGCAGCCAAACCGGCGAGTGTTGTTGCAGAAGACAAGGTGATTCCCATTCAGCCGCTGGAAAAAAAAGACACGGGGGTTAGCGAACGAGCCAAGCGCGATTTGCAAGGTGCGCTGTTCCAGGAAAAATCCCCCTTGCCTTCGATCGCGGTACTGGATCCTCCGCGTACCGATCAGAAAAGTGGCTTCTCGTCGGAACGATTACATGAGATGTCGAAGTTGCTGGTGCAGAAGTTGGCAGACTTTGGCGTCAAGATTGCTGTGGTTGCCGTTGCGCCCGGGCCGGTGATTACGCGCTTTGAAATCCAGCCAGCGCCTGGGGTCAAGGCAAGCAAAATTACCAACCTGGCAAAAGACCTGGCCCGCTCCATGGCAATGATCAGTGTTCGAGTGGTGGAGGTGATTCCCGGGAAATCGGTCATGGGGATTGAGGTTCCCAACGAAAATCGCGCGATCGTGTCATTTTCCGAAGTCCTGTCTTCCAACGAATTCGACAAATCAAAATCGCCATTAACACTGGCGCTCGGGCATGACATTGGCGGTAACTCGATTGTGGCGGATCTGGCGAAAATGCCTCACCTTCTGGTGGCAGGTACTACCGGTTCGGGTAAGTCGGTGGGCATCAATGCCATGATCCTGAGCATGCTCTTCAAAGCCACACCGGAAGAGCTGCGCCTGATCATGGTTGACCCCAAGATGCTGGAATTGTCTGTTTATGAGGGGATTCCACATCTGCTGACGCCGGTTATTACCGATATGAAAGAGGCGGCTAATGGCTTGCGTTGGTCCGTGGCCGAAATGGAGCGGCGCTATCAGCTAATGGCGACCATGGGTGTGCGTAACCTGGCGGGCTACAACAAGAAAGTACGTGACGCGATTGCAGCCGGTGAGCCGCTACTGGATCCGCTTTGGGATATTTCGCAGTCGTACGACACGACGCCACGAATGATGGAACCCTTGCCTTATATTGTGATCGTGATCGACGAATTCGCTGACATGATGATGATGGTGGGCAAAAAGGTTGAAGAGCTGATTGCCCGCATCGCCCAGAAAGCTCGTGCCGCAGGCATTCATATGATACTGGCAACGCAGCGGCCGTCGGTCGATGTGATTACCGGGTTGATCAAAGCCAACGTTCCGACACGTATTGCCTTCCAGGTATCTTCCCGCATCGATTCCAGAACCATTCTGGATCAGGGCGGGGCAGAGCAACTGCTGGGCCATGGCGATATGTTGTTTATGCCACCGGGGCTGGCTTTGCCGGAACGGATACACGGTGCCTTTGTCGATGATGATGAGGTGCACCGGGTTGTGGCAGAGTGGAAGTTGCGTGGTGAACCAGATTATCTGGAGGAAATTACCCAGATGTCGGAGGAATCACAGTCCGTCCTGGCCGCTGGAGAAGGCGGCGACGAACAGGATGAGCTGTTTGATCAGGCCGTCGCCTTCGTGACGGAATCGGGTAAATGTTCAACCTCATCGGTACAGCGCAAATTGCGTATTGGTTACAACCGCGCGGCGCGCCTGGTTGAAGCGATGGAAGCTGCCGGAGTGGTGAGCCCTCCGGCCCATAACGGCAGTCGTGAAGTCATGGCTGCGCCGCCGCCGGATCGGCCTTTTTAATGAATCTCAAAAGCAACAAGTTACTTCGGTGACGTTCTCAAATATTAAACCGATCCTGCTGACAGGCTGTGGCAAATCATTGAGAGCGCCCCCTGGTGTTGTTACAAATTCTGGAATATTTGAGGATGTCTTTTTGTCTCTGAACCGTTTTTTTCATCCGTTGCCGAAGGTGTTTTTGACACTGCTGGCGGCTGTTTTTTATCCTCTGGTGGCGGCTGCCGATGACGCTGCCCTGACGTCTTTTGTACAGCGACTGGGAGGAACGACGACGCTGGAAGCTGATTTTGTTCAGACCGTCCAGGATCAACAAGGGCAAGTGCTGCAACAAACCGAAGGGCGTCTGGCGATTGCCAATCCTGGAAAATTACGCTGGGAAACCCGTCCGCCTTACGAGCAACTGGTGGTCTCGGACGGCAAGGTGGTCTGGGTTTATGATCAGGATCTGGAGCAGGTCACCATCCGTAATCTGGAGATGCGGGTGCAGGATACACCTGCTTTGCTGCTGGGTGGGCGGCAAGCAGATGTTGCCAGTAACTTTGAGGTTAGCCAGTTCCAACAGGATGGCTTGCGCGTATTTCATTTGATTCCGCATGATAAAAGCCAATTGTTCGAGTCACTCGAATTTGCCTATCAGGCTGATCAGTTAGTGTCGATGACCATTGCCGACGCCACCGGTCAGGTGACGGATATTCAGCTCAGCAACGTTGCGCGTAATCAGCCGCTGGATGGGATGGCCTTTGTGTTTGATGTGCCAGAAGGTGTTGATGTGATTGATGCCCGTGCCGGTTTCTGATGGCTTCAGGCTCTGCTGATCTGTTTGCCCAGCCAGGTGGTTATGAACCGCTGGCATCTCGCATGCGGCCGCAATCACTGCAGGAATATGTCGGCCAGACCCATGTGGTTGGTCCCGGCGCGCCATTGCGCCGTTCGCTGGATGCAGGGCAACTGCATTCGCTGATTTTCTGGGGGCCTCCAGGTGTCGGTAAAACCACGCTGGCGCGGCTGGTTGCCAGTTATGTTGATGCCCGATTTATTTCTCTGAGTGCGGTGATGTCGGGTGTCAAAGACATCCGGGCGGCGGTCGACCAGGCCCGTATGTATCGTTCCCAAGGCATCATGACGGTGCTGTTTATTGACGAAGTGCACCGCTTTAACAAGTCCCAACAAGATGCCTTTCTGCCTCATGTCGAAGACGGAACGCTGCTGTTTATTGGCGCCACCACCGAGAACCCCTCGTTTGAACTGAACAACGCCTTGCTCTCTCGCGCCCAGGTATACGTGCTGCGCAGCCTGAGCCAGGACGAGGTGTTGCTGGTATTGCAGCAGGCCGAGCAACGTTTGCTGACAGCGGGCGAGTTATCCGCTGTTGCTGAAGCCGATGCCCTGCAACGTATCGCCCTGGTGGCCGATGGCGATGCTCGTCGAGCGCTGAATAACTATGAATTTGCTTTGCAGTTGGCTGCTGGCCAGGCACTGACTCCCGCAGTGATTGATACCCTGCTGACTCAGCCAGGGCGTCGCTTTGACAAGGGCGGCGAAGCTTTTTATGACCAGATTTCGGCGATGCACAAATCGGTTCGTGGTTCTGATCCGGATGCGGCCTTGTACTGGCTGGTACGAATGTTGGATGGTGGTTGTGATCCGCTGTATCTGGCCCGGCGTATTGTGCGGATGGCCAGTGAAGATATTGGTAATGCGGATCCACGTGCGTTGGGGCTGTGTATGAGTGCCTGGGATACTCAGGAGCGCCTGGGCAGCCCGGAGGGCGAATTGGCATTAGCCCAGGCCGTGATTTATCTGGCCTGTGCGCCCAAAAGTAATGCCGTTTATAAAGCTTATAATGAGGTGCGCGCCCTGATTGCCTCACAGCCAGGATTTGAGGTGCCGCTGCATTTGCGTAATGCACCAACCCGGCTGATGAAGGAGCTCGATTATGGTGCGGAATACCGCTACGCCCATGATGAACCGGGTGCATTTGCGGCGGGAGAAAATTACCTTCCGGCTGAATTACGCGACGCCTGTTTTTACCATCCGGTAGAGCGTGGACTGGAGAGTAAAATCGGTCAGAAACTGGAACACCTGAAAGAGTTGAATCGTCAGTCGCCGATTCAGCGTTACCATCACAATCATTCGGATCAGCCCGAATAGACAAGATAGAAGGAGAATGATCATGGCCCTGTTATGGATCGGACTGGGCGGCGCCCTGGGAGCAATCTCCCGCTACTGGGTGGCCAGCACCGTATTCCGCTGGATGGGCAAGGCGTTCCCGTATGGCACGCTGTCAGTGAACCTGATAGGCTCCTTCGTGATTGGCTTGGCCTTTGTTTTGCTGGTTCAGCAGCAGTGGGGCAGTGAGCACCACAAGCAGTTGGCCATGGTTGGTTTTCTGGGGGCCTTTACCACGTTCTCGACGTTTTCTCTGGAAAGTGTGGCCTTGTTGCAGCAGCAGCGATATAGCGCATTTGCAGCCTACATCGGCGTTTCCGTCATTGGCTGTTTGCTGGCAACCGGTACTGGTATGGTGCTGGCCAACAGTCTGCTTAAAAGCCATAGCTGATACGGAGGGCAACTCTGCAAACGCCTGTTCTCGACAGGGTCTTGCAGGATGTGCCCCGAACTCAATTTAGACGTTTTACATATCCGGACTTTATTCACATGCTCGACATCAAGTTTATTCGCGACAACCTGGAAATCGTAACGGCAGCACTGGGGAAAAAAGGCGTTGAATTTGACGCTGCCAGTTTTTCCTCCATGGATGAGCGTCGCAAGTCCGCATTGACCCGCGCCCAATCCTTGCAGGCCGAAAAGAAAAAAGCCTCCAGGCAGGTGGGTGTGTTGATCAAGCAGGGAATGTCGCCGGACGCCGCCAAGAGCCAGGTGATGGGCGGCATTGACTCCGATATCTCCGTTGCCGAAAGCGAAGCCAAAGAAGCCGAAGCGGCCCTGCACGACTGGCTGATGGCCATTCCGAACGTACCGCATGACGACGTTCCTGCTGGCAAGGATGAAGACGACAACATCGAAGTTCTGACCTGGGGTGAACCGGTCAAACTGGATTTTAGCGCCCGTGATCATGTGGATCTGGGTGAGCCGCTGGGAATGAGCTTTGATGCTGGTACGGCGGTTGCCGGTTCCCGTTTTGTTGCTCTGAGTGGCCAAATCGCCCGGCTGCATCGGGCACTCGCCCAGTTTATGCTCAATACCCATATTGAAGAACATGGTTATGAAGAAACCTATGTCCCTTATCTGGTGAATAGAGAGGCGCTGGAAGGCACTGGCCAGTTGCCCAAATTTGCGGAAGATCTGTTTTGTATCCCGGCAGCACAAGGCGACAAGGATTTTTATTTGATCCCGACCGCCGAAGTACCAGTGACCAATCTGCTGCGTGACAGCGTGGTTGAGGCTGAGTTGCCGATCAAAAAAGTGGCTCATACGCCTTGTTTTCGCAGTGAAGCGGGCAGCTATGGTCGCGATACGCGCGGCATGATTCGTCAGCACCAGTTCGACAAGGTTGAGCTGGTGCAGTTTGTTCAGGCGGGCCAGTCTGAAACTGCGCTGGAAGAACTCACAGGCCATGCCGAAGCAATTCTGCAGAAGCTGGGCTTGCCGTATCGCAAGGTGATTCTGTGTGGTGGCGACCTGGGATTTTCGGCGGCCAAAACCTATGATCTCGAGGTCTGGTTGCCAGGACAGGACAAGTATCGCGAGATCTCATCGTGCAGTAACTTTATGGATTATCAGGCGCGTCGTATGCAGGCGCGCTGGCGTAACCCGGAAACAGGCAAGCCCGAGCTGCTGCATACCCTGAACGGTTCCGGCCTTGCCGTTGGCCGTACGCTGGTTGCAGTGCTGGAAAACTATCAACAGGCTGACGGCAGTGTGATCGTGCCGGATGTCTTGCGCCCGTATATGGGTGGCCTTGAGGTACTGAATCCATGATGACATTGCCGCTGGTTCTGAAAGGAGACATTCGGCCATTTTATGTGGTTGGTGGCGGTGCGATTGCCAGTCGCAAGGTTCACACTCTGGTTCAGGCGGGGGCGGCAGTGACCGTGATAGCGCCAACAGCGGGGGTGGATATCGCCCGTCTGGCACAGCAGGGTTCGATTCAGTTGCAAGCTCGTGAAGCCAGTGAACAAGAGGTTTTTACTCCCGGCGCTTTTGTTGTACTGGCAACGGATAATGAGATTCTGAATGCGGTGCTCGCCAGTGCTGCTCGCCAGCAAGGGTGTTTCGTCTGTCGGGTTGATAATCAGGACGACAATGATTTTATCTTTCCGGCGGTGATTGATCGCTCGCCCGTGATGGTCGCGATTTCCAGTCGTGGTGCCTCGCCAGCATTGACGCGCCATTTGCGTCAGCGTCTGGAGGCGTTTTTGCCACAGGAATACCGTCAGCTGGGTGAAATGGTTGAAGCCATGCGTGGTCAGGTAAAAGACCGCCTGGCTGCTCCGTTGCGAACGGCATTCTGGCGCAAATTCATGCGCAGTAACGTGCCCGAGCTGGTGCTGGCGCGTCAGCCAGAGCGTGCCCAACTGCTGGCCAATCAGTTACTTGCCGGTCAGGAAGCCAGCATGGGCGAGGTGTATCTGGTCGGGGCTGGGCCAGGTGACCCGGATTTGTTGACGTTTCGTGCCTTGCGCCTGATTCAGTCTGCGGATGTAGTCTTTTATGATCGCCTGGTCGGGCCGGGTGTGATGGCGCTGATTGCGGGTGACGCTGAACGCATTTATGTTGGCAAGGCAAAAAGTGATCATGCGGTACCACAAGAAGAAATCAATCAGCGGCTGGCGGATGAGGCGCGTAAAGGCAAGCGGGTATTGCGGCTGAAAGGCGGTGACCCGTTTATCTTTGGTCGTGGCGGTGAAGAGATTGAACTGCTGGCGCAGTATGGCGTTCCCTTTCAGGTGGTGCCTGGTATCACTGCTGCCAGCGGCTGTGCTGCTTATGCCGGCATCCCACTGACGCATCGGGATCATGCCCAGAGCGTTCGTTTCGTGACCGGGCATCTGCGCGATGGCAGCTGTAATCTGCCCTGGTCCGAGCTGATTCACCCGCACCAGACGCTGGTTATCTATATGGGGTTAGGCGGCATCGCGGAAATCTGTCGGCAGCTGGTTCAGCATGGCATGGATGCGACAACACCAATCGCCTTGGTTGAGAAGGGTACGTTGCCCGATCAGAAAGTGCACATCGGCACATTGGCCGATATGCCTGACTTTATTGCTGCCAATGAGGTGCAGGCACCGACATTGACGATCATCGGCAGCGTCGTTAGTCTGCATCGCAAGCTGGCCTGGCGCAGCTGATGAGGCACTTTAACCGCCTGATCTTCAGATCAGGCGGGTGTCATCACTCCCTGTTGTTGTCCAGCCTGGTTTTGTCCCGTGCTTGCCATGCGGCATGACACTCTGCAATCAGGGCCTCCAGTTGCTCTGGTTGCTTGCGAATGGTCACCAGCGCCAGTGCAGCGGTGTGAATGACCGCCTGTAAGGCGTAATCGCTGGTCAGCTGACCTTGCCACAACCGTGTCAGCAGGCTGCTCTCTATGCCTTCCGGTTTATCGGCAAAATGGCTTTGCTGGTTGGTAATGACCAGTTCCCCGGATTGACCATTCAGATGATAACGGGCACGACAGGCTCGCTCCGGATTGACCTCAAACTCACCCCCTTCGCCCTTGATGACCAGCATGTCGTTGCCATTGATTGCGGCGGCACCGGCGTGAGTGATGGCATACCCCGGGTGGAATATCCCCTGAACGCTGGCAACTCCGCTCGGTGCAATGGTTTTCAGCAAGGTATTGATGGGTGAACGAACACCGAGGATAGCCTTCAGTGACAGCCAGCGTTGAAACACCGGATTGATTTCTGCGCAAGGCAGGTAGGCCAGGCTGGGGCCGTGATTGATCTGTTCCAGTGTATTGAGGGTGGGGAGGTTGAGTTGTTCAAAAACTTCGTGCAGGTACACCCTGCCTTCGGTATGCGCGGTACTGCCATGGAACAGAATGCGATAGCCCATTTGCTCCAGCAGCAGTGCGGATAACAAACACCAGAAAGGCTGACGGCGCTTGCCAGCATAGCTTGGCCAGACCAGGTCATACGCCATTGCGCCTTCAGCAGCAGCGGGCCATTGGTCGTTGATGGCGGCAGCAAATCCGGCCAGTTCTTCCGCCGTCTCTTCCTTTACTCGCAGCAGCATCAGGATTGCACCCAGTTGTTCCGGTTCAAAACGACCGGCAACCAATTCGCCCATAGTGAATTTGGCTTCATCAAAGGTCATGCTGCGGCTGGCATTTTTACCACGAGCAAAAATGCGGACAAAATCCGCCAAAGGGTGCTTGTTTTTATAGCTGACGGGTGTGTTTATCTGGGTCACAGGCAATTCTCCGGGCGTGGCAGCCCTGCTATTTTGGCGGCGATTTTGGCGGGGCTTCCAGGAAACAGCTTGAGTAAATAAATGCTGCTGGCTTGTTCGGCACCGAGGTGGGTTTTGATGTATTTGGTCAGCGGGCGCATGGCGGGCGACAGGTCAAACTCGGCATGAAATTGCCGTAGCAGTCGCAAGATTTCCCAGTGTGCATCGGTAAGCTGGATGTTTTCTGTCTGGGCCAACTGTGCTGCCATGGCCGGATTCCAGTCGTCAAGATTCACCAGAAAACCGTCCTTATCGAGCAGCCGAGCGTCGAGTAATTGAGGGCTGAGTAGGCGATTGTCAGTGTCAGTCATGACTGTTTCCAAGTGAGAAGGCGCTGATGCGTCAGGGTCAGTTTAACCCAAGCTTCGTCATCTATAGGAATAGCTGGAGAATAGCGGGTATCGAGACCTCGCTGGTCGGCATCCGGGCGGCGATAGTACGTGACAATGGCCGCTGGGTTGGCATTGAGCTGAGGCAGCAGATAAACGCCATCACCGGTCAGCAGCAAGCTGTCTTGCGGGTTGGCAAAACGCAGCAGGCGTTGCAGCACATCAGGGTTGGCCAGGTTCAGGGTATGCAAGGTCATATCAGAAACTCAGACAATGGTGGCTGGAGGCGATCAGAGTTCTGATGACGTCATCCGTGGCAGCGGTTGCCAGTCTGGAGAGCTGCTCGGCATTCAGGCATAAAGGCTCCAGGTCACTGGCGGCATAATAGATCGCTTCGCATTCGTACATCGGCAATGCTGCCACCAGGCGAGACGGAGACTTGCCGCCAGGCTTGCGCGCCTGCTGTCCATTGATCAGCCAGTAGATACCTTGGCCCAGAAAGAGCATCGTGGTGGGTTGATCGAACGCCGCCAGCGCCAGCGCCATATCGATCGGTTCGGCATCGGCGACAGGTGCTGCCGTAATCATAATGAGGTTGTGCTGATCCGTTGACATCAGAATTCCACCAGGCGATCGGAGTTAGTGGTGGCGTCAGCCATTTCGCCAAGACCCGCCAGTTCAAAGCCGGACTTGATAGTGGCACCCGACAAGCCGTAACGCTCGCTTTCCTGTGCGTCGACAATACCCCTGCGAATGCTGTTGGCAATACACAGTTGCAAGGGAAATTGCCCGACCTTGGCAAGTTGCCGCCACTGCTCACCCACATCCTGCTGTCCTTGGGGGGCCTGAATGCGATTGTTGCCACAGAGCACCGCATCCTGATAGAAAAATACCCGCTGAATCTGATGCCCCAGCGCCAGCGCGGCACGAATAAAATCCTGCGCCTGTTGGTGGCTAGTGCCGGGGAATGGGCTTTCGGTGAGCAGTAAGGAAAAACTGGCCATAAAACTGAAGTTCTGGATATTGGAGTAGCCGCTAATGGTGCGGCTTTCCTGGCATCGACGCAATAGGGGGCGTGCGCATAGAGGGCGTCTGGATTCCCAGTAGGTGCAACGCTATCGAAGAGCTGTGCGAAGGTATTTGGGTACTCCTTAGAGTTGAATGTAATAATTCGGTTATCCTGCTGATTCTCGCGGAGGTGATGTCTTTTACTCCGGCTTTAGGAGTGACTGAAAAATCGTTCTTGCGGCTTTGAAATCGTCTGTTTGGCCTTGTTTTCCGGCTTTAAGGCATCTTTGCCTCTAGTCTCGTCAATGGCCCGATGTTTTGAAAATACGGCTAAAGTTCTGTAAGGTGAAAATACTTACAGCTATAAATAAATAATCATGACACCCCCTGATAGAGCATCCATCAAACTCGAAGTAAAAAACCTCTACAAAGTGTTTGGTGCTGATCCCGAACAGGCACTGGCGCTGGTTGATCAGGGGATCGGCAAGGACGAAATCTTCGCTCTCACCGGACAGACAGTTGGCGTCAAAGAGGTCAACCTGAGCATCTGCAAAGGTGAAATCTTCGTCATTATGGGCTTGTCTGGCTCCGGTAAATCGACGTTGGTACGGCTACTGAATCGATTAATAGAGCCGACCCGTGGACAGGTTTTGATCGACGGTGAGGACATTGCTGTGATTAACCAGCAACAGCTGCGTGACGTGCGGCGTAAAAAAATCAGCATGGTATTTCAGTCATTTGCCCTGATGCCTCATATGAGTGTGCTGGATAACGCCGCCTTCGGTCTGGAGCTGTTGGGTACTGGCGTAAAAGAACGCCGCCGTAAGGCACAGGCTGCGCTGGAACAGGTGGGGCTGGCTGCGCACGGCCGTTCTTATCCAGACGAACTGTCGGGCGGCATGCAGCAGCGAGTGGGTCTGGCACGGGCGCTGGCCAACAACCCGGACATTATGCTGATGGATGAGGCTTTTTCGGCGTTGGATCCGCTGATCCGCACGGAAATGCAGGATGAACTGGTGAAGTTGCAAGCTAATCACCGCCGTACCGTTGTCTTTATTTCCCACGATCTCGACGAAGCCATGCGTATTGGTGACCGCATTGCCATTATGCAGAACGGCGAAGTGGTTCAGATCGGTACTCCGAGCGATATTTTGCAAAATCCGGCCAATGCGTATGTGAAGTCCTTCTTCAAGGGCGTGGATATTGCCAATGTCTATGTCGCCCATCATGTGGCAGAGGTGCTGCCACAGACTACCATCGACAGCTCGGCCAGCGTGGAAGGCGCGGTGCAGCAGTTGATGGAAAATGGTATTGAATATGGTTATGTGGTCGATGACGAACAGCAGTTCGTCGGTGTGGCATCACTCAGTGAACTGGAAAAAGAAAAAGCCAGTGCCACGGTGGAGCATTACCTGACCACCGCTGCCGATGCCACAACGGTTGATGCCGGAACGCCTGTGCGCGAGTTGATTGCGACGGTTGCCCAGTCTGACTATCCCGTTCCGGTGGTCAGGGGCGGTGAATTTATCGGCAGTATTACCAAAACCCGCCTGCTGGAGACCCTCGACCGTGCGTCAGGAGATGAAGAAAGGAGTCTGCCCTCATGAGTGACGACAGCAATCCCTTCGTCGCAACACCGAACAACCCCCAAGGTGAGCCAAAAGGTGAACCAGAGGATAATCCATTCGCTTCTGCGGCGGATAATCGTGCCGAAACCAATCCTTGGGGTAATGCGGAGCCAGCATCTGATAACGATCAGACCGAAAGCTGGTTGCAGGACGACAGTGTCAAAGAGGCTGTGGAATTCACTTTGGCAGATCCTTTTCCAGAAGCCTGGGTGCCGCTGCAAGAGTGGGTGGAACACGGACTGAATTGGATGGTGGTGCATTTTCGGTCGTTTTTTATCGGCATTAAAGTGCCGATTGATGCCACACTGAACGCCATCGATTTATTGCTCAACAGCACCCCACCGCTGCTGATGATAGGGCTGTTTGCCCTGCTGGCATGGCAATTGGCTGGCGGCCGCCTGGCGATCGGTACAGCACTGGGGATGGTTATACTGGGTGCCATCGGCGCCTGGAGTGAAGCCATGACGACGTTGTCGCTGGTACTCACCTCGGTCTTTTTCTGCATCCTGCTGGGGTTGCCGTTGGGCGTTTTGATGGCCCGTAGCAATGGTTTAAACCGCATGCTGCGGCCGACACTGGATGCCATGCAGACCACACCGGCATTTGTCTATCTGGTACCCATCGTGATGCTGTTCGGCATCGGTAATGTTCCGGGCGTGGTAGTGACCATTGTGTTTGCCATGCCGCCAGTGATCCGCTTGACCAATTTAGGTATCCGTCAGGTTCCAGGTGATCTGATTGAAGCGTCAGCATCCTTTGGTGCCAGTCCGCGCCAGCTGCTGTTTAAAGTACAGTTACCACTGGCGATGCCCACGATTATGGCTGGGGTCAATCAGACGTTGATGCTGAGTCTGTCGATGGTGGTGATTGCCTCCATGATATCTGTCGGCGGACTGGGACTGATGGTACTGCGGGGGATTGGCCGATTGGATATTGGTCTGGCTGCAGTGGGCGGCATCGGCATTGTGATTCTCGCCATTATTCTCGATCGACTGACCCAGGCGCTGGGTCAGGATGCCCGCGCACGCGGCGCACGTCACTGGTATCAGGTCGGCCCTGTCGGCCTGCTGCTCAGACTGATCAACAGAAACCCATAACAGGAACGACTATGAAAACCAGATCTTTGATGGCTGGCTTCGCTACCAGTGTGGCTACCCTGATATTGAGCAGTGTTGTTAACGGGGCTGACCTGCCCGGCAAAGGTATTCGTGTGCAGGCATTTCACAGCCCGATCGCGGAAGAAAAATTCCAGACCGTCATTGTCAATAAAGCACTGGCCAAACTGGGTTATGACATCAAGCCGATCAAGGAAGTGGATTACAGTGTCGGTTATACCGCTATTGCCAATGGCGACTTGACCTACACGACCGTGAACTGGTATCCGCTGCATAACACCATGTACAAAAATGCGGGAGGTGACGAAAAATTCTACCGCCAGGGCACCTATATCAACGGTGCTGCTCAGGGCTACCTGATTGATAAAAAAACCGCAGAAAAATACGGCATCAGCAAAATCACTGACCTGAAAGATCCCAAGTTGGCGCAACTGTTCGACACCAACGGTGACGGCAAGGCGGATCTGGCTGGCTGTAATGCCGGTTGGGGTTGCGAAGGCGTGATTGAATACCAGTTGGATGTATTCAAGCTGCGTGACCGTATCAGCCACAATCAGGGGCAATACGCTGCCATTATTTCCGATACCATCGCCCGTTATAATGAGGGCAAGCCAGTTCTGTATTACACCTGGACCCCATATTGGGTGTCTGGCAAATTGATACCGGGCAGGGATGTGGTGTGGCTGGAGGTGCCTTACTCTGCCAATCCGAATGGCACGGATACCCGGCTGGCGAACGGCAAGGACTACGGTTTTGATATCAACGCCGAGCGCATTGTGGCAAACAAAACCTGGACGGAGAACAACCCGGCTGCGGCGAAACTGTTCGCCGTTATGAAATTACCGATCAATGCCGTCAGTGCGGAAAACAGAATGATCGCCAATGGTGACGACTCGGTTGCTGATATCGAACGGCATGCCGACCTGTGGATCAAAGCTAACCAGAAGACCTTTGATGGCTGGGTGAAAACGGCGCTGGCGGCGGCTGAGTAACCCATCTGGGACTATCTATTTAATCCGGTGCCCGTGCTGGGCTCCGGATGGCTTTCTGCCATCCGTGTCTGTTTCTCTCCTTTATTTATTCTCACCTTCCTCTGTATGGCGCGTATATAGCGCGTCATGTGTGTTTTTTCTGCTCTATAGGCTTTACCCATCGCTCTTATGAATATTTGTATATTTAAATATAACTAATTGGTTATATTATGGCTGCAGATAGGCGGCCGATGTGAGTTCCACGGCGCTAATCGAAGAGCTGTGGCAACAGGCTGCGGCACCAAGCAGAGGAGAACGTTATGAGTTGCGATACACCGCTCAAACCACGTAAGCCAAAAAAGCCTGAGCAGGCTGATGCAGGAATGACTAATTTTGAGGAGAAAAAGACGATGAGTTCAACCATGGTACGTCGCGAAATGCCGGAATTCACTATGGATGCGTATGATGCCAAAAGCGGGCATTACACTACTGTATCCAGTGAAGACTATAAGGGTAAATGGGCCGTGATCTGTTTCTATCCGGCAGATTTCACCTTTGTTTGTCCGACAGAAATTGCGGCAATGAATGCTAAATACGATGAGTTTCAGCAAATGGGCGTCGAGATTCTGGCTGTTTCGGTGGATTCCAAATTCTCGCACAAGCGCTTTGTCGAGACGGAGCCGGTTCTTGCCGGTCTACAGTTGACCATCGGTGCCGATACAACTCAGGAAGTCAGTCGTGACTTTGGTGTGCTGATTGAAGAAGAAGGCGTGGCATTACGCGGTCGTTTCCTGTTTAACCCGGATGGTGTCTGTGTGGCACAGGAAGTACAGGCTGATTCGGTTGGCCGTAACGTTAATGAGTTTTTGCGTCAGGTAGAAGCCTGGCAGTATGCCACTAAAACGGGCGAGGTCTGCCCGGCAGGCTGGAGACCAGGCAAGAAAACGCTGCCGGTTAATACCGATGCTGAACAGATGACTGGCCGTGTGGGTGACTACATCACCATCGAAGAAATACTGAGCTGACTTAAAGCATTGGGGAATGTCAGATGGGTATGACTGATTGATGTCATGCCCTTCTGTTACGACTAAAATATTTGACCGGCGACCAAAGTGTCAGGCATCGTTGGCAATCTGCGGCAATCGGAAAACTTCTCAGTGATCGAGGCGGCTTCGGGTTCGAATGCTGTAATAAAGGCCTGACGTTATTGATCATAAGTGCCTTGTTCTTTGGGAAATGCATCATCAGGTGTCTAGCAGCCTGTCGGACTTAACCAAGCAGAATCGAAGTGAGATAATCGGAACAACGCACGCCACCGCTGGAGTTTAATGATGGGACATTTCGTCATCGCCGATCGGGACACCTGCTTCCACCATCCATTCAGGACTGGTTACCTGAGGATCATCTGGCCCGGTTTGTCGTCGACGTGGTTGATCAGCTCGATCTGTCTGAGCTAACCCGACAGTATGCTGGGCGCGGCTCACGGGCCCATCATCCTGCCGTATTACTCAGTTTGTTGATTTATGGCTACGCAACTCAAGGCCGAAGTGAGCGCCCTCGCCGTCCAGGCGGAGGATCAGGCATCTGTGGTTGATGGTGGTATGGATATCCCCGCCGAGATTGCCCGGCGTGAAGCGCTGGTTGACGCCAAGCGTATCATAGAGGCGCGAGCGCAAGAGCGCTTCGAACAGGAGCAGGCCGACTACCTGCAAAAAGAGGCCAAACGGCAGACTCAGAGGGACGCTGGAAAAAAGCCCCGGGGCAAACCACCGCAGCCCGGCCCTCGGGATACTGATCAAGTCAATCTGACGGACGACGAGTCTCGCATCATGCCGTCTCCGGCGGCGGCTTTGAGCAGTGTTATAACGCTCAGGTCGGGGTGGATGCCGAGACGATGCTGATTGTCAGCACCCACCTGACCCAGGCGACAAACGACAAACGACAAACAGCAGATCGTTCCAGCACTGACCAGGATCGAGGCATTGCCGCAGACTTCTGGGCACCGTCACGGATCTACTGGCCGACACGGGTTACTTAGCAAAGCCAACGTTCAGCTATGCAGGGAGAAGAACATCTATACGTCTAAGCCATTGATTTAATAGAAAAGTGTTGACGGAATAAAAATACAATGTAATATAAGCCCCTGTTCGGAGGGATGGCTGAGTGGTTGAAAGCACCGGTCTTGAAAACCGGCGTAGGTTAATAGCCTACCTAGGGTTCAAATCCCTATCCCTCCGCCATTATTTCAAAGCCTTGGCTCGTAAGAGCCAGGGCTTTTTCGTTTCAGGCAGCCGTAACGCAGCCGTAACTATAGTGGTCTACTACTAAATCCCGGATAGTCATAGAGGTGGTAACCTTGCGCCAAAAAGGTGTTCCATGAAAAGACAACGTCGTTTCTTACGGTAGTTTTCAACCCAGTTGTCCAAAATACTGCGTTTAAGCAGCACATTTATTCCGTTCAATCTCCTGCAGTTTTGCAGGATTGAGTGATACCGCTCCTGCAACGTTGCAGTTTCGGG
>NZ_JBBKTX010000027.1:0-58756 GCF_044962685.1 Oceanobacter antarcticus | reverse complement strand
ATTGGTGGACTGTTTTTGGAACGCCGTTCGAGGCCAGGAAGTCCCCGAACGGTGAAGATGAGCAAAACCCGCTATCCGGTTGACTGTAATGCTGCTCCGCTTAAGTGAACAGCATTACGGCTTTGCGCCGGTTTTTTTATATCTACTCTTTGCATAGTCACGAGCGCCAATTTATAATCAGCGCCCTGTTTTTGCCAGTTATGGCAGCAACCAGAGACGTGCGACCGCACACCTCGATCAGAAGGGCCTTTAGCTCAGTTGGTTAGAGCATCCGACTCATAATCGGCAGGTCCCCAGTTCAAGTCTGGGAAGGCCCACCATTTTCACCTTAATAATCAGTAAGTTAGATGGAAAATTCAAGTGCAGAAAAGTACTTGTTAGCGCCTACATTCGTTTATCTTACATTAGTGCGCTGAGTGTACATGCCGCAACTGTTGCTGGCGGGAGAATGTCCCCCACCTTAAAAACAGAAGCATCCAAACTGGAAGAATCGAAAGCCCTCATAGCTTAGGCCATGAGGGCTTTTTAGTTTTCACGAGACGAGGCCAATAATAGATATAAAAAAAGCGGTCTCCCCCGCCACCTCTGACGTGATTTTTACTTTGCCTGTGGCGCTGCTGTTGATGCCTTCTATGAATTGGCAACACCATAGAGTGTCTGGTGATTGCAGCGCAGCAAACGATACAAAAACAGCCAAATCACAGCAACGATTTCAGCTGTTGCAGGTTTTCTTGTTGCTGCTGCCGATCCAGTGGACGTTCGATGGTGACTGGCAGCGCCTTTTCAACGGCCAGCTGAATATCCTCCCCCTGTTGCAGTCGTTGCAGCAGCAAGTCGTAGTTACGCTTGAATACCGGAAACGCCTGCTGCTCAGTACTGTTGGCGAGAAAAAACCAGTCGCTGGCGCGCCCGGCAAAATAAACGATAGGGTGACTCCAGCCGAAGTTCTTTTTTGGTGACGGTGCCCGACAGGCTTCTATATAGGCAGAGTGAGCGTCTGGAACACCAAATTCTGCCGCCAGATCACAACGAGAAATTACCTCGTGCACATTCGGCAGGTAGCTGCACTCCTTCACCGCTCGCTCAGCCGCCGACAATATCATGCTGGCCGGATAGTCCATTAACAACCTGGCCCACAATCGCTTGGCAGTAATCAGCGTATCGGCGTTGGGAAATGCCTTGAGAAACTGGTTGTGGTAATTAAAGCGAAACAGCTCGAACATTTGATTCAGTGCTGATTTTTGTGCGGTGTTGGCTTCTCGCGAACCATCATCACCAGCTGGTGTCGTTGAGTCGGCGCAAACTTGCTTCAACTGTTGTGTAGTCCGGTTCAGCAGTTGTTTGTCCATTCTTGCCTCCTTGGGTGGTCGGTTGCGACAACTGACGAGCCCACTGTTGTTTGATGTATTGCAAAAAGCGACTGTTCCAGCTGTTATGCACCTGATGGGAGTCTCGCCAGTAGAGTACAAACTCAGCTACCCGTTCGCGGGCAAATTGCGGATCAATATGAGCCATAGCGAGAATATCGTAACAATCGCGCGAGGGCTGCCAGTCGCTGGCGATCGGCAAGGGCACCGTAGAGTGTTCCATGGCCGCAGAATAGCGCGCCCATTGCTGGCGAATATGCTGAATAAACTTGCTGTTCCAGGTTTTTAACGCATCGCCCCGCTCACGCCAGTAAAGAATAAATTCGGCTACCGCGTCGTCAATAAACTGTTGGTCGATACCTGAACGTTGCAAAATCTGTAGCGCATCCTCACTTGGCCGCCATTGGTGGCCAATGGGTGCAGCTTCGTCACTGGCGACATTGAAACCACTGCGATTCAGCTGATTTTCCTGCTGCAGCCGTTGACGTTCTGCGTCGTTCTGGGCGTACACCCACTGTTTTTTTACAAAGCGGAAAAAACGGGTATTCCAATCATTACGATTAGCTCCCTGCTCTTGCCCCTGCAATAAAAAGGCATCCCGCTGGATCCAGATAAAACTGGTGGGAATGCCGTGCTGTTGCAGTCGCGTCAGAGTGTCAGCACCGGGTTGCCAATCGTTGCTGATCCCCTGGTGACCTGTTGGTATCGCGCTGGTTGACGGCGACCCAGTGCCTATAGACCCGCGCCCTATAGACCCGCGCCCTATAGACCCGGTGCCCATGGCCTGGCTGGTTTCGCCTTGCTGGGCGGAAGCGTTGACCGTGGACTGGCTCTGATCAAAGCTCAGTACCAGTTCAATACTTTCCGGATACATCGGGCCGTGCAAGCGCACCAGTCCCTTGTCGACCAGACTGGCCAGAGTGCGGCGAATCGTCACATCATCCCAAAAGGGTAATTGCTGCCGCACCGTTTCTCGCGCCAATCGAATGCCATGACGGCTACTGTCGTGCTGCAATACCGCGGCCTGATTGATAATGGTCAGCAAGACAGCGTCCTCCAGCCCGATCGTGGCGGCCAGTGTTACGGACAAAGGGATGGAAAAATCGGTAAATAGTGGATGACTACTCATGATGTACTTGTTGAATTGACCTGGGTCGAAAGCGGAAGAATGATCGGACGAGGTACCAGCATATCACCCTTCTGGGTGTAACCATGCGGAAGAAACGCTGGTTCGTTATTCAATTAATCGACCATGATGTCTTGGGGGCGTTCTCAATTATTTGACGCGGCCTGTCGTGTCTGCTGTGCCTGCGGATACGGGGGTGGCACAAGAATAGTACAGAAACACAGTTATACCCGGGCGTGCGTATGAGCTATTTCCAACACATATCTCATCTCGCAGCACACCGGCGACTGCGGCTTCCTGAGTATCCAGCCAGGTAGCGGGCATGAGGCATCAAACAGACCAAGCAAACCGGCATTTCAGTGAACAGTCTGGCCAACCACACATTCCGGTCGATATGATTCAGAGTATCGAGGGTCTGAGCCGGGTACTCTGGTATCTGGACGCCATGCGAGGACGGATCTTATGCAGGATGCACTCGCAACTGCGGCCGGATACAAGCCTATGCTGGCGAGTGGTTGAAACCCAGGAAATTTTGCCGCTACCCGCAGCATTACCCGGCCTGCTGCTGACCAAAGCAGGCTGGAAGAGCTTCTCGACAGTTCCAAGCCTCCGGTTCCACCCGATTGCAAGGGGCTTTCCTATCTATTGATGACCCCATTCAGATACCCACCACTGCAGTACGGATCACGCTTTGGCTCCGCCATGGAGCACGAGATCTTCTATACTTCCGCCAATGTGAAAACGCCTTTGCGGAAACAGCGGTTTACTTCTGGCTGCTCCAGAGTGGATCCGTAGACCTGGAACCTCTCACTGTTATCAGCGACCAGAGAACCGCCTTTTCAGCCCGATTATCAAGCGAGAAGGCGATGAACCTGCATGATGCTTACTTTGCGGAGCATCCAATAAGAGACCCGACCTCCTGGCGCTCCACAGAAACTGGGAACAGCTAGGCGAAACTGTGGCACAGAGTATACATCGACCACCCGTCAGCACGACTGTCAGACGGAGTGAACATTGCGGCCTTCTCGCCCAAGGCGTTTGCCGATAACAAGCCAGCAGAGCAGCAAGTTCAATGGCATGTCCGCCTGAGTTGCACCAGTTGCTGGTTCGGCCGCCAGGGAGAAGAGTGTATTGAATTCACTTTGAGATTAGAAAGCGGATACCACATCCAGAGCTATAGGGGACATCTATTTAATCCTGCACGACTCTGCACGACTCTGCACGACTCTGCGCGAGTGTTGCCGGTGATCAGGGCAAGGCGGCGAATACAGCGAAATGACGCGGCCTTTTCACATTCGCCAACACCGCTCTGGACGGCGGCAACCCGCCCCCTGCGGGGGCACCGGATTAAATAGATGTCCCCGATAAAATCGTTTCGATTTTTTAACACAACAACACCAGAAAATCCCAGATCGAATGACGCTAATACTCGCTTTGAATCCTCACGAGACACAACAGAGCTTGTTTCATGGCCGTAGCGAACGTCGATTTCAATCAAGACAAGCGTCTTAATTCCGATTATCGTGGCCACTGCCACCTTGCATGTCAGGCAGCGAGATAACCTGAGCAACAAACAAGTGACGATAAACGCGGTGACGGAGAATACTCAGCATGAAAACCTCAGTTATTGACGCAGATGGGCAAAAAACCGATTGATGGTCGGTTTTCTATGTGACAGTGTATGCCGCAGCCAAACCATTGGAAAGAATATGATTCTCGGCGAATTAGAAAAGCAGGTGCTTAACTATTTATGGTCAGCTGGTGAAGCGGATGCCAAGCAGGTTCATGCTGCGTTTTATGCCGAACGCAGCCGTTCACTGAATACCATTCAGAGCACGCTGGATCGTTTATATAAGAAGCAGTTGCTCAGCCGCAGCAAGCAGGGACATGCATTTATCTACCGAACCCGAATTGACCGGGAAGATCTGATTGCACAGCTGATCCGCGATATTACCAGTGACCTGATCCGTCAAGACAGCGAATCCTTGATAGCTGCTTTTGTATCACTGTCAGCGGATCTTGGAGAGGACGAGTTAAATCGTCTTGAAGCGATGATCCTGGATCACCGCCGCAAAGGCAGAGAACAGCCATGATCACCGGAAGCTGGGCGTTCGCTCTTAATCTGTTGAGCATGGCGGCACTGCTTGGGTTGGCGTGTGTAGTGCTGCAGTTGCTGACAGCACCACTGATTCAACAGGCGGGCACCCGTGCTCCGCTGGAGCAAAAATGGCTGATCTTAAGCTGGGCTGTTTTACCCTGGATGCTGACGTTACTGCTTGTGATCCTTGGAGGATTGTCATCATCAGTCGATAACAATACGGTTCAGGGCGCACCGGGACTAATTCACTGGCACCATACCGAAGAGTTTGCTGTTACCGCCTGGCACAGCTGGTTTCTAAGCGCTGTCGGCTTATGGCTAACCTTCCGAATGGGCCGTTTTGCCTACAATCAATGGCGTATACACCAGCGCCTGCAACTCCTCCGAGAACAAGCGCTTGCAACGCCGGATTCCACCATCCGCATTCTGCCTACCCGCAACGTTGTGGCCATGACCGTCGGTTATTTCCAAGCCGATATTTATCTGTCGCAAGGTTTACTTGACCAGACAACGCCGCATCAGCAGGCAATTATTCTCGCGCATGAACATGCACACGTCCGCCAGTTCGATAACCTGAGTCGCTGGCTACTGATGCTGCTCACTTGTCCGCTTCCTGCTATTCTTCGCACGCCAGTTCTGGATCGCTTTACGCTGGCGACAGAACAGCTCGCCGATAGCCGGGTTACCCGCGACACAGATGCTGCCGATATCGCTGAAACACTGGTGAACATTGCGCGCCTGTGCCACCAGACAGATCGTGCTAATCAGGCGGCTTTTGTCGCAGCAGAACAGTTACGGGAGCGGGTCAGTGAACTGCTGACCCCTTCTCGCCCGTCCGCTCTGAAGCTGAGTCTGTTGCCACTGGCAATGCTGTTTACTGGTGCTGCTGTTCTTTCAGCTGTCGATGCACTGCACCACTTTTTCGATATTTTTCTCGCTCATTAACGGAGCTGAAATGAAGCTTGTTAACCACAATATTTTTTCACACAAAAAACCGATCATACATCGGTTTTTTGTGTGTCTGACCATATTAACTTCCTGGCACGCCACGACCTCTGCCGAAAGCAGAATCGGCCTGACCGATGCCATCGACCGGGCGTTGCAGGGGCATCCGGAAATCGTGATCTGGTCTTATCGCCAGCAGGATAATCAGGCCCGTACGGAGGCGGCTGGCAGCAGACAACCACCTCAGCTTGAGCTGAGTGTCGAAGACGCCTTCGGTACCGAGCAATATAAAGGTACGTCAGCCATGCAGACGACACTGAGCGCACGCTGGCTGCTGGAAGGAGATCAGATCAACGCCAGAACAGGACACACGGCAGCTCAGCAACGCCTGCTGACGATACAGCAACGAGTGCAGCTGACTGATATACAAGCAGAGACATCCGTTCTTTTTGTTTCGTTACTCGCTGATCAGGAGCGCCTGCAATTGGCACTGGAGGCGCTGGTTGACGAAAAAGAAATTCTGAAAATTATCCAGCGCCGGGTTGATGCCGGGCAGGCACCGAATACGGATCTGATATTGGCCCACACCCGTTTAACAGAGCAAGAATTAGCACTGGAAGAATTTGGTCACCGTTTGCAGGCCGCCTCACTGCGCCTGTCTGCGCAATGGGGAACGGCTGATACCCAGCTCCATGCGGATGGCAATATTCAGCAATTCCCGCCACTACCAAAGGCAGAAGCCGCCATCAGTAACCTGCTGACTACTCCTTCGCTGGCTCAGGCAGAAGCTGAGTCCGCCTTGTTCAGTGCAGAAGGAAAACTGGCCAGTGAAGAAGCAGCAACACCCTGGTCAGTAGGGGCAGGGGTACGTCATTTCGAAAGCACCGGTGACTATGCACTGATTGCCCAACTCAGCATGCCTTTGGGTAGCAATCAGCGCCAGACGGCTCTGAAGCGTTCTTCTCACATCCGCGATCAGCAGCAAGTGGTATCGGCACAAGCGCGTTTGCAACAACTGACCCTGCAGATCCGTACTCTGCTGATGGAGCTGGAACACAGCCAGCACGTCATCAATACCCTGACTGAAACCATTCTTCCGACACTGA
Organism: Oceanobacter antarcticus; assembly: GCF_044962685.1. NCBI lineage: Bacteria > Pseudomonadati > Pseudomonadota > Gammaproteobacteria > Oceanospirillales > Oceanospirillaceae > Oceanobacter > Oceanobacter antarcticus. The sequence goes on along the minus strand of NZ_JBBKTX010000027.1, from coordinate 52,114 downwards.
ATAACGGCCGTCAGCAAGCTCTGAAGGCATATGAACAAGGACAGCTGGACTATGTGCAATGGGATAACATCCGCCAGCAATGGCTGAACACGCGCACACGTCTGCTCGACGAATCGGAAACACTGCACCGCCAGTGGATTGAATTACAGCGCCTGACCGGCCAGGCCATTTATTTCTGAGGCTCAGTTATGACACCCCGTAAATTATTTTCACACCTATTACTGGTTCTGCCGATATTGGCAAGCAGTGCCCTGCCAATATCGGTCGTTCATGCTCAGACGGCGGAAACAGCAGAAGCAGAACCGGAAAAAGGGCTGCACCGTGGGCGGATGTTACGCGAAGGTGATTTTGCACTTGAATTGGCGATTTTTGAAACCGGCGTGCCACCGGAATTCCGCGTCTGGGGCAGTCAATCCGATCGGCTGGTCGCGCCAGAGGACCTGCAATTAACCATCCGCCTGATTCGCCTGGGAGATGTGGTTGATACCATCAGCTTCCGCCCCGAAGGCGACTATTTACGCGGCGATATGGAAATTTACGAGCCCCATTCATTTATCGTGGATATTCAGGCTCAGCACGCCGGCAAGGAATACAAATGGCGTTACGATAATTTCGAGGGCCGTACCCGAATCGCCGCACCGGTTGCCGCAGCCATGGGGATAACCACCGCAATAGCCGGACCAGCCACACTGCATATACGTACGCCGGCATGGGGAATCCTGACTCCGTTTCCGGGCAACGAACGTCAGATCAGCGCCCGCTTTGACGGTGAAATCCAGGCTGTCCACGTCCACGAAGGTCAGATGGTTCAGGCCGGTGCTGAATTGCTCACCATCGAGAGCAATCAGAGTCTGAAAACCTACCCGATACGTACACCGGCCACCGGCACCGTGAGCCGGGTCTATACCGCTGCCGGAGAACAGAGCGCGGGACGAACACTGCTGACCTTGCAGGATAACCGTACGCTGCAGGCGGAGCTGGCGGTGTATCCGAAAAACTGGGGCGGTGTTAGAGCTGAGGCTCCTGTCACCATCACGATTCCTGGCACCGAACTGCAAACCCAGACGACACTGACAAGCGCCTACAACTCAGTGCAAGCGGATCAGTCGCGTCTCTGGCGTGCTACGGTCGATAACAGCGCTGGTTTACTGGCCCCGGGCATGAAAATCAACGCCGCCATTGAAACCGCAACCCGTACAGTACCACTGGCGGTCAAACGCTCCGGCCTACAGGCCTTCCGTGATTTTACTGTGGTGTACGCCAAAGTCGGCGACGAATACGAAGTGCGGATGCTGGAGCTGGGACAGGCCGCCGGTGAATGGATTGAGGTGCTCGGTGGTCTGGAAGCAGGAACCGAATACGTCATGGAAAACAGTTACATCATCAAAGCCGACATCGAGAAGTCCGGCGCGTCACACGATCACTGATACGGGATACCGCCATGTTGGATTTACTGATTAAACTGGCCATTGCCCGCCGGGGACTGGTGATGGTGGTGGTCGCCATCGTCGCCATACTGGGCCTATGGAATTTTAACCGGCTGCCGATTGATGCGGTGCCGGACATCACCAACGTTCAGGTAATGATCAATACCGAAGCTTCCGGATTTACCCCGCTGGAAGTGGAACAGCGTATTACCTATCCGCTGGAAACCGCTCTGGCCGGATTACCAGGACTGGAATACACCCGCTCGGTGTCGCGCTATGGCCTGTCGCAGGTGATCGCCATTTTCAGCGACGACACCGATATTTATTTTGCCCGCCAACTGGTGGGTGAGCGGTTGGCATCCGCCAGCCGCCGCCTGCCTGACGGGTTACAGCCAGAACTGGGACCTATCGCCACCGGTCTGGGTGAAATCTTCATGTTCACCGTGGATGCCGAACCCGGTGCAGTAAACGTCGACGGTTCGGCCGTCACGCCGATGGATCTGCGCAGCGTGCACGACTGGATTATTCGTCCGCAACTGATGCAGGTGCAGGGCGTGGTAGAAGTTAACCCCATCGGAGGCAACAAGCGTGAAGTGGTGGTGCAGATGCAACCGCAGCGCATGCTGGCCGCCGGTATCAGCAGTGCCGATATAGTGAGCGCTATCCGGGCTAACAACAACAACCGCGGCGCCGGATTTGTCGAGCGAAACGGAGCGCAATGGCTGATGCGTATTCCCGGTCAGCCTGCGCAGGCGGAAGATATTGCCGCGATCACCATCACCTCAGGGAACGGACACACTGTACGCGTCAGTGACGTAGCCGAGGTCGCCATCGGTCACGGCCTGCGTACCGGTGCCGCGACCCAGAATGGTCGTGAAGTGGTGATGAGCACTGTCTTTATGCTGGTCGGCGAAAACAGCCGTACCGTGGCCAGTGCCGTGGGCAAAAAACTGGCAGAAATTAATGCGTCCTTACCAGAGGGCATTGTCGCCACCGCCGCCTATGATCGTACCGGTCTGGTGGAAAAAACCCTGGGCACGGTTACCACCAACCTCACGGAAGGTGCTCTGCTGGTGATCGTTATTTTATTCCTGACGCTGGGGAATATCCGTGCGGCCATCCTCACCGCTCTGGTAATTCCGCTGGCCATGCTGATGACCTTCACCGGCATGATACAGACCCGGGTCAGCGCCAACTTGATGAGTCTTGGTGCACTCGACTTTGGTCTGCTGGTCGACGGTGCGATCATCATCGTCGAAAACTGTCTGCGCCGCCTGAGCCAGCAGGCAGATCCGTTAGCGTTAAAAGAGCGCCTGCAGCTGGTGTTTGAAGCCACCCGAGAAGTAATCCGTCCGGCGCTGTTCGGCGTGCTTATTATCACCGCAGTGTACGCACCGATTTTTGCGCTCGAAGGCGTTGAAGGCAAAATGTTCCACCCGATGGCCATCACCGTAGTGATTGCGCTGCTGAGTGCCATTCTATTGTCGGTGACCTTTATCCCCGCCGCTGTGGCCCTGCTGTTTCGGGGGCCTATTGAGGAAAAACACAACCCTCTGGTTTCGGGCCTTACCCGCATCTACCAGCCGTTACTCGCCATGGCTTTACAAGCCCGGTTGCCAGTTGTTGCGGTAGCGACCGTGCTGGTGTTGCTCAGTCTCTGGCAGGCGACCCGGTTAGGCAGCGAATTTGCGCCGAATCTGGATGAAGGTGACATTGCCATGCACGCTCTGCGCATTCCCGGCACATCTCTCAGTCAGGCCATCGCCCTGCAGGAAACGCTGGAGGAACGTATTAAACTCCTGCCCGAAGTTGAACGTGTGTTCGCCAAAATCGGCACCGCTGACGTCGCAACCGACGCTGTTCCACCCAGTGTTGCTGACAACTTTATTATTCTTAAACCCCGTGATCAGTGGCCAGATCCAGATAAGTCCAAACAGCAGGTCGTCGCCGAACTGGAAGCGTTAGTCAGTGAAATTCCTGGCAACCGTTATGAATTTTTGCAGCCGATTCAGATGCGCTTTAACGAACTGCTGGCCGGTGTTCGTGCTGAAGTGGCCATCAAAATTTTTGGTGATGACCTGGAAGTACTGGCAGGGCTAGGCAAATCGCTGGAGCAGATTGTTGCAAGCATTGACGGTGCGGTGGACATTCAGACGGAGCAGGTCACCGGCTTGCCCCTGCTGGAATTTATCCCGGATAACGAAGCGTTGCGGCGTTACGGCATCAGCCGTCAGCAACTGCAGAACCAGCTGGCCACGGCGCTGGGGGGAGAAGTAGCAGGCACCTTGTTTGAAGGTGACCGCAGGGCCGACATCACAGTGCGTCTGCCTGAAAAAGTACGCACCGATATCGACGGTCTGAGCTATCTGCCGGTGAACGTCGGACAGGGGCAGGTTGTTCCCCTGCAGGAGCTGGTGACCCTCAGCGAAAACATCGGCGTGAATCAGGTGAACCGTGAAAACGGCAAACGTCGTTTGGTTGTTACCGCCAACGTACGCGGTCGTGATCTGGGCAGCTTCGTAAATGATATTCGCCAAGCCGTATCAGAAGAACTGGAGGTCCCGACCGGTTATTGGGTGGAATACGGAGGTACTTATCAGAAACTGCAATCAGCATCGCAGCGTCTTCTGATTGTTGTTCCGCTAACGTTATTGATGATCATTGGTCTGCTGATACTGGCACTGAAATCATTTCGTGATGCATTAATTATTTTCACTGGGGCGCCACTGGCTCTGACTGGTGGTGTACTGGCGCTGACCCTGCGCGATATTCCGTTTTCGATTTCAGCGGCCGTTGGCTTTATTGCACTGTCCGGTATCGCGATCCTGAACGCGTTGGTGATGGTATCGTTCATACGGGAATTGCAACGCTCTGGTGCAAAGCTTGAGCAAGCCATTATCGACGGGGCTCTGACCCGCCTGCGCCCGGTTATCACCACGGCGTTGGTAGCCTCTCTGGGTTTTATTCCCATGGCACTGAATACCGGTATCGGCTCAGAAGTCCAGCGACCACTGGCCACCGTAGTCATTGGTGGAGTAATTTCTTCTACCCTACTGACACTGTTTGTGATTCCTGCGCTGTACCGTCTGCTACACCGAACTGAAACACGAGGAAATGCATGACCTCAGCCATGAAACATCCGATCCTTCTGTGCATATTGATGGGGGCCACGTCGTTGGCGCTGGCCCACGGCGTGGACGATAACACCCGGACATTTTTGCAGCAGAATAGCGGTGTACAGTTTGTGCCCTTCCTGTACATCGGCGCCAAACACATGATCACAGGGTACGATCACCTGCTGTTTCTACTGGGTGTTATTTTCTTTCTGTTTCGCAGCCGTGAAGTGCTGCTGTACGTCAGTCTATTTACCCTCGGCCACAGCATTACGCTGATGTCTGGCGTGCTGGCCAATATCCAGGTGAATGCCTACCTGATCGACGCCATCATCGGTCTGTCTGTGGTGTACAAAGGCTTCGATAATCTCGGAGGCTTTCAGAGAATACTGGGATTTCAGCCCGACACGCGCTACGCCGTACTGGTTTTCGGCTTGTTCCATGGCTTTGGTCTGGCGACCAAGCTGCAGGAATTTCATCTTTCGCAAGATGGCCTGCTGACCAATCTGATTGCCTTTAACATCGGCGTCGAAATCGGCCAGTTTACAGCCCTGGCGATGATTCTTATCCTGATTTCGGCCTGGCGGCATTCACTGACATTCAATCGTTTCGCTGTACTGACCAATACGCTGCTGATGGCGGTGGGCATCATGCTCACCGGCTATCAGCTGACTGGCTATTTTACTTCTTGAGGAGAATGGAGGATGACAAACGCACAGATCCCGGCAAAGCAGTTGTGGCAGGCAACACTGGCCGCTTTTATGATTGGCTTACTCACTCTGGTCACCATCATCATGCCTGCGGAATACAATATCGATCCGACTGGTATTGGTACCCGGCTGGGTTTGACAGCTCTGTCACCGGAAAAACAGACTGAAGCGCCATCATCTGTCATCGATGCAACCAGTATCGATGGCCTGACAACTCTGATCCTGCCTGCGGGCAGTGGCAGAGAATTCAAACTGGAAATGGCTGAAGGTGAGCAGGTAGATTTTGAATGGATTACCGATGGAGCCAATATCCACGTCGATGTGCACGGTGAGCCATTTAATGATCCAAGCGGCTATTTCAACAGTTATGCTGTTGCCACTACAAATGAAATGAAAGGCAGCTTTACGGCACCATTTGCAGGCACTCATGGCTGGTATTTCCGCAACGATGGTCAGCAAGACGTTACCATTCAGCTATTTTTTGAAGGCCAGTACAAAAACCCCCATGCGATGTAATTCGCCAATACATAACAGGAGTTACAACATGAAAGCATTACTACTCTCCGCCGTGCTGACTCTTTCCGCTTTCAGCGGAATTACACATGCCCATGGTGATCACGGCATGATTGACGCTGAAGGAGCCATGGGGGTTGCCGCACGTGTAGTCCAGAAAATGACGCTGCGCGACTACGGTTTTACTGCCGGTCAACTGGACACCAGCTGGCAGAGCATTGGCCGGGATCAGGTATCGATCAAAGCCAGTGGCACAGGTTTCTACGTCGTGGAAATTGTTAAAGTTGGCTCAGACGAAAAAGTGTATGTAAACGTCCTGGAAAACGGCGGTATTTCTGACGTATCGAAGGTGTACCCGTTCTGATCAGATAAGGCAGCCCGAATGCCGTTCCTACGGATCCGCTATCGAGGGAACAGCGCTTCGCCTGCAAAATTCGAAGGATTAAGCAACGAAACAACCTAACGAAAAACGACCATTTGGAAAAAATGGCACAATCTGCTCAAGTTATCTACGGAACGTTCTCAATTATTCGACGCGGCCTGTCAGGAGATAAAATCCCATTATGGAGCCAGCTCTCCCGGCTGCTACCGAATACAAATAATCACTCTTCAGAACAGCAAAGATTACCAACCGCGTCAGACAGCCTCATGGATTCCAGCGCTTGCTCTCACCTTGTTTCACTCATTTACACCTTCCTGATGACGGACAGCTTCCCATCGACTTGCCCCATTCATGTCACCCGCCTGATTGTCACCTCAGACCTCCCAGCCGATTACTCGCGGAGAAAAGCTACAAAGCAAGCAGAGGTGGTTATACATTTACCGCTTACCCTCACTGTAGTAGGGTTTAGCCACTTGAATCAGGGACGTCACTGTATGTCTGCACCTGGCATCGTATTGGTGGCCAACAAGGCGGGTTGTCTCGACGATTTCTCTGCCAGCTTGATGCCACTACCTGAATTTGAAGCAGCCCTGCGGCCTGCCATGAACAGTGCACTCCCCTTGTTTGTCGTGTTATCCGCCAGCAATCGCTTGTGGGAATCGCGGCTGGATGAACTGGATATTGCCTGGGGAGTATGTCCTGATGCCCAACAGGGGGTTGATCATTGTGTTGCCTTTGGCGTTCACAGTAATCAGGACTGGAATGGCTGGCTGATTGATCTGGCACGCTCACCGGGTGCGAGTACTTGCGTTTATAAGGCCTTGGCTGGATCCATCAGCCAATTTCCGATCGCCAGTGCTCAGGGAACGGCGGGCAATCGCGATTACCCGATTGCTTTTCAAAGCCGGTTTGGCTTCAGTCTGATGAATCCGGGTAACAATTTTCTGACACGGGCGTTGGCAACCCAGGAAAACAAGTCTCAACTGTTGTGGCTGAACCTGTCACTGGCGCAAACAGTGGACGATATTTAATGGACAGGCACGCGAGCACAAGAAACGCTTGCCAGATTTTACTGTAGAGACTGGATACTTATCTATTGAACACCGATGAACAACCGGCCTGTATCTGGGTTGACGCTGACGCAGCACCCAAAGCCATTCGCGAGATTCTGTGCAAAGCCGCCGTACGGACGCAAGTCCATATCTGGTTTGTCGCCAACCATGCCTTGCCACTGCCCAAGTCCGAATGGATTCACAGTCGTATCGTGGCGGCGGGGTTTGATGTTGCGGATAACTCGATTGTCCAAAGCGCCCGCCCCGGTGACCTGCTGATCACCCAGGATATCCCCCTTGCCGCCGAAATTCTTGATCTCGGCATTGATGCTATCAATCCACGCGGCGAGCCATATAACCGAGAAACCATTCGCCAGCGTCTGAATATGCGGGACTTTATGGAAACCCTGCGTTCAAGTGGTATACAAAGCGGCGGACCAACCGCTTTTGATCAGCGCGACAAGCAGTCATTTGCCAACAGCCTTGATCGCTGGCTGGCAAAACAGGTAAAGGCAAAACGTTAACCACCACCAAATAACGATCTCATTAAGTTTTTTTCGTCTTGAGTGACATGACTGGTTACCGCCGTATCCGTTTCATAGCAGACCCGGTTGCGGCCGGATTGTTTGGCCCGGTACAGCTGGGCGTCGGCTTTTTCAATCAACTTTCCGGGAGTCTGTAATGCGCCTGCCGCCATCGCCGTGACTCCAATGCTGGCACTCACTGTCAGGCACTGGCCATCGATATTCAGTGCCTGCGCCGCAATATTTACCCGTAATCGCTCTGCCACAGGACGGGCAGCCATCAGTGAAGAGCCAGGCAAGACAATGGCAAACTCCTCGCCGCCATACCGGCACGAAATATCCAGTCGGCGCGTTGTCTCCAAAATCACACGAGCGGTACTTTGCAGCACTCGGTTACCCGCCTCATGACCCCAGCGATCATTAACCCGTTTGAAGAAATCCAGATCCAGCATCATCAATGCCGTCGACAAACCGGTACGTTCCGTACGCTCAATTTCTGTACCCAACGCTCCCAACAAATAACGGAGGTTGTACAAACCCGTCAGCGGGTCTGTCACGACTTGCTGACGCAGAGTAACCAGCTCGGTTTGAAAGCGGCAAATACCTGATGACTGGCATTGCCAGGTGTTTTCTGCTGCCGCCACAAGGGCAGCAGCACCCGCTTGTTCCGTCGCTGAATCATTCATACAATCGCAATCCTGAATTTGACCCATTCAGTGTAGAAGGCGAAGCGGCTCACGTCGAAAAACCCCTGGCTCCTAATTAACAATCACACTGAACCCCGCCAACACCGATTTGTAACCGCCACCAACCCATATCAATTGCCACTGCAGCGATGTCATCCATTACGACATAGCGCTAGACTCGCCCAAACCATGGCATACGATACAGCAATGAACACACAACACCCGATTGATAGCGGCAACCAGATTCCCGACCGTAATTTCGACGATATCGCCGCCCGGTTTCGCAAAACGATTTACGATACCCCCAAAGGCCAGCTGCGCCTGGCGGCCCTGCGACAGGACTTTGCCGATCTGAATATTCCCCTGCAGCAATGCGAGGTTCTGGATCTTGGCGGCGGACAAGGGCAATTTGCGCTGGAACTGGCCCGGCAAGGTGCCAATGTTCATCTTTGCGATATTTCAGCAGCCATGCTGGCCTTAGCGCAGCACAGCTTTGCCACAGCAAACCTGCCACTCAAAAGCGCCTGCTGCCCCCTGCAAACCGCTGCCGCTGTATTTCCCGGCCAGTTTGATGTGGTAGTGAACCATGCAGTGCTTGAGTGGCTGGAGCAGCCTTACGACGCCCTGGAAACGATTTGCCATTTTGTTAAGAAAGACGGCTGGTTGTCACTGATGTTCTACAACCTCCACGGCCATCAATGGCGCCAACTGATGAATGGCCGAACCCATGCGCCAGAAGGTTCGAACGATCGTCTGCGCCGGGAAGGTAATGCTCCTCAACACCCTCTCGACCCCATAAAAGTTATGGATGAGCTGAGAGCAAACGGCTTTGAAATATTACGCTGGCGCGGTATTCGCTGCATTCATGATCATATGCATCAGAAAATTCGTGAACGTATTGGCCAACCTTCGGTTAACCAAGCAGACCTGGAATTTGGCCTGCAAGACCCCTACCGCTTGCTGGGCCGCTATATTCACGTGGTGGCAAAACGAGCAATCCCATGAAAATTCTGGTATCGGCCTGCCTGCTGGGTCAACGCGTCCGCTATGACGGTGCCGATAACGCTGCAACGCTGACGCACCAGCAGACGGTGATTGAGCAATGGCATCAGCAAGGCTGGCTGATTCCGGTATGCCCGGAAGTCGCTGGCGGTTTGCCAGTACCCAGATCTGCGGCTGAAATCGCCGGCGGCAATGGTGCCGAGGTATTGGCAGGCCAGCGTCGGGTAGTGACACAAACCGGTGACGATGTTACCGAATTTTTCCTCGCCGGTGCCAGGCACACGCTGGCATACGCCCAGACCCACAACGCCAAAGCGGCACTGCTGGCAGCACGGTCGCCATCCTGTGGGCCAGACAGCACCTATGACGGTAGTTTCAGTAAACAACTGACCGCCTATAGCGGCATCACAGCTACCCTGTTGAAGCAACACGGCATAGTCTGCTTTTCTCCAGACAGTTTTGAGCAATTGCTGGCATGGGTGCAACAACAGCAAGACTGGATTGGCCCAGGCATTTAAAATAAAAAATTCAGATATTGGGAAATATTTTGAAGCGAATGCTTCGAAAAGACATTGCTGAAATGGTGCGCTCGGGAGGATTCGAACCTCCGACCACCTGGTTCGTAGCCAGGTACTCTATCCAGCTGAGCTACGAGCGCACATCAGAAAAGCAAAACACGATTGGATTCATTCAGTAGAATGGTGCGCTCGGGAGGATTCGAACCTCCGACCGCCTGGTTCGTAGCCAGGTACTCTATCCAGCTGAGCTACGAGCGCACATCGTGGGGCGCGTATTATATTAAGGAAACTTTAATAGTCAACTGTATATAAACGCTCTGCAGAAGCAGAAAACGTGGCGGAGAGAGAGGGATTCGAACCCTCGATAGGGTATAAACCTATACACCCTTAGCAGGGGTGCGCCTTCAGCCACTCGGCCATCTCTCCAGATCACGGCGCGCATGATACCACGTTATTTAGAAACTTAAAGAAAAAAATGCTATTAAATTGAGGCCTTAGTAGTTACCGGCCGATTCATCACCATCTTTTTCACGCTGAATGCGCTGATAAATCTCTTCGCGATGAACTGCGACTTCTTTGGGTGCATTCACACCAATACGTACCTGGTTTCCTTTTACTCCAAGGACAGTGACGGTCACTTCGTCACCTACCATTAACGTCTCGCCTACGCGACGGGTCAAAATAAGCATAGGGTTACTCCTGAAAATCCTGTTTATTGGTCTAGGGTGCTGTGGCGCTGAGCCCATTCTCTTCATCTAACAGTATTGACCATATATTCCATTATGATCAGAAAAAACCTGGGATGTTGAGAACGTTTGGTTATTAGGGCACCTTCCATGAAGGAAGGTTCCCTAAACAGACAGGAGCAGAACAAGCTCAGGCGCTCACCTGGGTTTCTTCTTCGGCATCCAGTCCGAACGCGGTGTGCAGCGAACGAACAGCCAACTCCAAATACTTTTCTGCAATCACAACCGAGATTTTGATCTCCGATGTTGTAATGACAAGAATGTTAATATTCTCATCGGCCAGTGTTTTGAACATTTTGCTGGCAACACCCGCATGAGAGCGCATTCCAACGCCCACCATGGATACCTTGCAGATATCATCGGTACCAATCACCTGGCGGGCTTTCAATTCTTTGGCCGTTTCTTTAAGAATCGCCATCGCCTTGCTGTAATCATTGCGATGAACCGTGAATGTAAAATCCGTTGTACCATCATCCGATACGTTTTGAACAATCATATCGACTTCAATATTGGCATCGCTGATCGGCACCAGTATGCGGGAAGCAACACCGGGAATATCAGGTACCCCCTTTACAGTTACTTTTGCTTCGTCACGATTAAATGCAATGCCTGAAATAACGGGATTTTCCACGGAGCCATTCTCCTCCATTGTAATCAGTGTGCCGTTACCTTCCTTAAAGGAGGAAAGCACGCGCAGCGGAACCTTGTATTTACCTGCAAATTCAACCGATCGAATTTGCAATACCTTTGAACCAAGACTGGCCATTTCGAGCATTTCCTCGAAGGTCACCTGCTCCATTCGACGCGCCGCCGGTACGACACGAGGGTCGGTTGTATAAACGCCATCAACATCGGTGTAGATCTGGCATTCATCCGCTCCCAGCGCTGCAGCCAGAGCAACCCCGGTGGTGTCGGAACCGCCACGACCCAGCGTGGTAATGTTGTTGTCGTCGTCAATCCCCTGAAAACCGGCCACAATCACGATCCCACCCGCATCAAGCTGGTTGCGCATGGATGTGGTATCAATATCTTCAATCCGGGCTTTCATGAATGAGCTGTCGGTTTTAATACCCACCTGCCAGCCAGTGTAGGAACGTGCACTGACACCGCGCTCTTCAAGCGCCATGGCGAGCAGGGCTATGGTTACCTGCTCCCCGGTTGAGACCAGTACATCCATCTCCCGAGGTGATGGATTATCAGAAATAGAGTTGGCCAGGCCAATCAGGCGGTTGGTTTCGCCACTCATGGCAGACACCGCCACCACAACCTGATGACCGGCATCGTGGAAGGACTTGACCTTGTCGGCGACCATTTCGATCCGCTCGACAGTACCGACCGACGTGCCTCCATATTTCTGTACGTATAGCGCCATGATGTAACAACCGGGGTTGACTAAACTAAAAAGGGCGCCAATTAAACAACAATTGTCATAAACAAGAAAGATACAGAGTGTATGGAAAACGTTACTGATTTCAGGACTGACTGATCTACTCAAGTACCCATACACAAACAGTGGATATAAAACGAGTGACGATGGCCATCCCGACACAGCCCGGAATGATAAAACGGGCATTAAAGCCCGTTTTATCATTCTTTGCAGTAATCGATTCCCAGAAAATCAGGCTACCGATTCAGCCCAGCGCTCAAACGCCGCGAGCGCATCGGCAATCCCTTCTGGCTTCTGCCCACCCGCCTGCGCCATTTCAGGCTTGCCACCCCCGCGACCGTCGACATATTCCGCACAGGCCTTGACCGCATCCCCGGCTTTGGCAGACTTGATCAGGTCTTTGGTCACACCGGCAAGCAGGGTGACCTTGCCGTCGTTTTCAGCGGCCAGCATGATCAACGCACTGCCCAGCTTGTTTTTCAGCTGATCCATAATAGTACGCAGAGCATTGACATCTGCACCATCCAGACGAGCGGCCAGAACCTTGATGCCCTTTATGTCTTTAGCCTGACCAGCAAGATCTGAACCGGCATTGCTGGCCAGCTTGGATTTTAACGCCTCCAGCTCTTTTTCCAGCGCCTTGTTGCGACTCAGTAATTGGTCAACTTTCTCACCAACGTTGTCGGTAGAGCCTTTTAATACCGCAGCAATTCCCTTCAGCGCCTGTTCCTGCTGGCCAACAAAGTCCAGTGCTGCTTGGCCAACAACCGCTTCTATACGACGGATACCTGCGGCGATACCGCTCTCGGAGCTGATTTTCAACAATCCAATATCACCAGTACGAGCGGCATGAATACCACCACACAACTCGACAGAAAAATCATTGATGCCCATCGACAATACACGCACCTCGTCATCGTACTTTTCGCCAAACAGCGCCATGGCACCGGTTTCACGAGCAGCGTCGATATCCATCAAACGTGTCGTTACCGGTGTATTGGCACGGATCTGACGGTTAACCAGAGTTTCAATTTGCAGCAGCTCTTCTGGCTTGATCGCTTCGAGGTGGGAAAAGTCGAAGCGCAATTTGTCATAGGTAACCAACGAGCCTTTCTGCGCAACGTGTGACCCCAGTACTGTACGTAACGCAGCATGCAGCAAATGTGTAGCGGAGTGATGCAAAGCTGTTGCCTGGCGTTTTTCGGCATCGACCGTTGCCGTCAGCATATCGCCCGCGCCCACACGACCTTCCACCAGTACACCTTGATGCAGGTGATTTTTACCTTCTTTGGTGGTGTCTTTTACCTGAAAAACCACACCCTTTGCGGTCAGAAAGCCGGTATCTCCAGCCTGACCACCGCTTTCGGCATAAAATGCGGTTTCGTCCAGTACCAGCGTGGCTTCATCACCGGCAAGCAGTTCGACCACGGCTTCACCGTTCTTGAACAGAGCTTTCACCGTACCGGTATTTTCCAGTGCGTCGTAACCACGGAAGGCAGTTTCACCGTCAATGGCCAGACCCGCGCCATAGTGAGCACCAAAGTTGCCAGCAGCACGGGCTTTTTCGCGCTGTTTGTTCATTTCTACGTCAAACCCGGCTTCGTCGACCTTGAGGTCGCGTTCACGGGCAACGTCAGCGGTCAAATCCAGCGGGAAGCCGTAGGTGTCGTATAACTTGAATGCCGTTTCACCCGGAATGGTATCGCTCTCGAGTGTTTCAATCGTTGCATTAAGAATCGCCATTCCCTTGTCCAGAGTCTTGGCAAATTGCTCTTCTTCCAGACGCAGTACTTTTTGTACATGCTCCGACAGCTCCGACAACTCTGGATAGGCCTCACCCATTTGCTCAACCAGCGCAGGAACCAACGTATGGAAAAAGCCAACCGGTGCACCCAGCATATGACCATGACGCACAGCGCGGCGAATAATGCGGCGCAGGACGTAACCGCGGCCTTCGTTAGAGGGCAAAACTCCGTCGATAATCAGGAAGCTGGTAGAACGGATATGGTCGGCAATCACACGCAGTGACTTGTTCTCGGTATCCTGGCAACCGGTGGCATTCGCGGCAGCGGCCAACAATGCCTGGAACAGATCAATTTCGTAATTACTGTGAACACCCTGCATGATGGCGGAGATACGCTCAAGGCCCATACCGGTATCAACCGATGGCTTCGGCAGTGGCACCATCTCACCATCAGGCTGGCGGTCGAACTGCATAAAGACGTTGTTCCAGATCTCGATAAAGCGGTCGCCGTCTTCTTCAGGTGACCCTGGAGGCCCACCCCAGATGTGCTCACCATGATCGTAGAAAATTTCGGTGCAAGGGCCACATGGCCCAGTGTCACCCATCTGCCAAAAGTTATCCGACGCAAAACGGCTGCCTTTATTGTCTCCGATGCGGACAATTTTTTCAGCCGGAATACCGACTTGTCGGTGCCAGATATCAAAGGCTTCATCGTCATCGGCATAAACGGTGACCATCAGTTTCTCGACTGGCAGGTTCAACCATTCTTTTGACGTCAGCAGCTCCCAGGCAAACTTGATGGCGTCTTCCTTGAAATAGTCACCAAAACTGAAGTTACCCAACATTTCAAAGAAGGTGTGGTGACGGGCGGTATACCCCACGTTTTCCAGATCATTGTGCTTGCCACCCGCACGGACACAGCGTTGCGATGAGGTGGCTCTGGTGTAACTGCGCTGGTCTTTTCCGAGAAATACGTCCTTGAACTGCACCATACCGGCGTTGGTAAACAACAAGGTCGGGTCATTGGCAGGAATTAAAGGACTGGATGGCACCACCTCGTGCCCCTTGGAGGCAAAGAAATCGAGGAATGCCTGGCGAATATCTGCGCTTTTCATACGAGGGCGTAATTCCGAAGGTTGGTTGCATCAAAAGCGGCAGTATAGCGGGTTGCTCCGCTTTGTCCGAGTCCCGCACACACTCCAAACCATCACCAGGGTATAAAACCCGGTAGAAAACACTTGACCTGACACTTAAACAATATAACTATAAAGGAATATTTAAATGACTTGCCAATGAGCGGAAGCGCTTATTATGGACAGGCAAGTTCGTACTGCACCCACCGACTTGAGGTTGTTGCCATGAATGTTGATCGTATGGTGTTTGCGTTTGCCGGATGCTTTATTTTATTGAGTCTGGCGCTGTCGCAGCTGCACAGTGTGTACTGGCTGTGGTTTACCGCATTTGTCGGCGTCAATATGCTGCAGGCGGCATTTACCGGTTTCTGCCCTTTGGCGATGATTCTGAAAAAGGTCGGTCTTAAAGCAGGTTGCGCGTTTTCCTGACACCGGTTTATTGACGCTGAGTATTATTCGCCCTGATCGTCGCTGTCTTCACAACAGGCATCCAGTGCGTATTGAATCTGATCGGTATTAAATCCGCGATAGCTCAGAAAACGGTAAACTCGCGCCTTTTCTTTCTGATCCGCAAGGCGAACTCTGGCAAGTTCGCCACTCACTCCAAGTTTTTTAGCCGCTCCGGCTCGGGCCAATTCAAACCAGTCCAGCTCACAGCCTTCAAATGCCGTGCGCACGATGACGTCTGCTACGCGTCTCTGGCGTAGCTCCTGCTGAATGCGTAATGGCCCCTGCCCTCGTTGAAATCGGGTGCGCAAAAAAGATCCGGTAAAGCGTTCGTCGCTTTGCCAGCCACGCTGGGTAAAGTCATCAAGAATATCATTCAGTAATAATTCGAAGCGCAGCCGCTCATCGCTGTCAATACGGTCATAAAAACGACGGGTCAGCTTGCTGTGTAATTCGTCGCGGCTGTGCTCGCGGCGGGACAATAAATCGATACCAGCCTGGCGCAGCTGCGGTCGCAGTTCAGCCAGGCTGATGGCAGGTAATAAATCAGTCAGCTTCGACTTCTTCGACATTGTCGTTGCCAGCACTTTGATTCAGGTTGGGAACAACGATCAGCTGGGCACGAATGCCGGCTTCAATTTCTTCGGCGATTTCTGGATGCTCTTCCAGATAGGCCGCCGCATTGGCTTTACCCTGACCAATCTTGTTGTTCTGATAGCTGTACCAGGCACCGGCTTTCTGCACCAGCTCACACTTCACACCCAGATCAATAATCTCGCCCATGTGGTAGATGCCAGAGCCGTACATGATCTGGAATTCGGCCTGTCTGAACGGTGGCGCAACCTTGTTCTTGACGACTTTGACTCGGGTCTCGTTACCAATGGCCTCGTCACCCTGCTTGACCGAGCCGATACGGCGAATATCGAGACGCACGGATGAATAGAATTTCAGCGCATTACCACCGGTCGTGGTTTCCGGGCTACCAAACATCACGCCGATCTTCATGCGAATCTGGTTAATAAATATCACCAGACAGTTGGCATTTTTGACATTGCCGGTGATTTTACGTAACGCCTGAGACATCAAACGCGCCTGCAGACCCACGTGGCTGTCACCCATCTCACCTTCAATTTCAGCCTTCGGTGTCAATGCTGCCACTGAGTCAATCACGATGACATCGACAGCACCGGAACGTACCAGGCTGTCACAAATTTCCAGCGCCTGTTCGCCGGTATCAGGCTGGGAAACCAGTAAACTGTCCAGATCAATACCCAGCTTTTCAGCGTACAAGGGATCCAGGGCATGCTCGGCATCAATGATCGCAACCGTCTTGCCCTGCTTTTGTGCCTGCGCCATGGTCGACAAACAGAGGGTGGTTTTACCTGAGCTTTCCGGGCCATAGATTTCAACAATACGGCCCATGGGCAGACCACCAATACCAAGTGCAATATCGAGTCCGAGCGAGCCGGTAGAAACAGCCGGAATTGCTTCACGAGGCTGCTCGCCCATCTTCATGATGGCGCCTTTGCCAAACTGGCGTTCGATCTGACCCAGAGCAGCGTCAAGGGCTTTTTGTTTGTTCGCGTCCATTGAATGTCCTCTCATCGCCAGCGTATGAAATCCACTGGCTGATCCGGAAAGTTTTACTGTAAATTTGACCAGTAGTTAAACACAATTTCCGAACAGCGCCAAGCCAGCAAATTATTTTTTACTGGATGTATTCACAGTTTTTTAGGCTTGCTCCAGCCAACGGGTCAAGCCCCTGATGGCATGTATAACCGCTTGCTGGCGTACGGCTGCACGGTCACCGTCAAAATGGCAACACTCGGCACTAATACGCCGATGGTTACCCCAGGCAAACCAGACAGTGCCCACAGGCTTGCCCGGGACCGCCCCCCCCGGCCCGGCGATGCCGCTGATAGACACCGCAACATCGGCACGGCTATGACTCACCGCACCGGCGACCATTTCCCGCACCGTCGCTTCACTGACTGCACCATCCACCACCAGCGTTTCTTTCGACACCCCCAGCAGCTGCATTTTGGCTTCGTTCGAATACGTCACAAACCCGCAGTCAAACCAGGCAGATGAACCTGGCAAGTCGGTACAAGCAGCCGCGACTCCACCCCCGGTACAGGACTCCGCAGTCGCCAGCCGCCAGTGGCGCAGCACAAGTTGATTGGCAAGGTCTTCCGTCAGGCTGTACAGATTCATAGTTTTCTCCAGATGCCCCCTCCAGTGTAACGCTTTGCAAGATGCCTGGTTAGAGGTGATGAATCTGACAAGGGAAACGTTTTTGACGTTACTGGATGCCAGCGACAGGACGTTTGTGGCGACAATGCCAGAGTCTGTTGGAGTCTTGTTATTTTCACAACTCTGCCCTATCAATCAATGGCCTATCAAAGAGAGCATGCTGTACGGTAAAAAAAATAGCATAGGATCCTTGTATGTCGGATCCTTGTATGAAGTATGGCGGAAGACTCAGCTTCGGAGAGCTGATGTTTGGCTATTAGCCGCTGCCGCAGAATTCCGCCGCAGGGTTTCCGAAGGCAGTTCGCCAATGTGCTGACGGTAATAATGGGCAAAGCGGCCGGGATTGGAGAAGCCGTATTTCATCGCTACCTCCGTGACATTACGCACGATACGGGGATTGGCATTCAAATCCTGGAATACGCATTCAATCTTGAGCTGGCGAATAAATTCACCGAGGGTACAACCCAATGTCGCCTTTAGACGGTTATACAGGGTACGGACACTGACCTGGCAGTATGCAGCCAGCTCAGAAACCTCCGGTTCATCAAGAATCGTTTCCAGTACGCGCTGGCGCAATTGATGTACCACACGATCTCCGATAGGCGTGTTAGCGATAAAACAATGACCCGGTTCCTGCCACAGTTGCAGCACCAGGGCATAACACACCCGCAGCTGATAATAATGAATATGCTCGTGGAAATATCCGGGGCTGTACTGCGGCTTCACCATGTCCCGAACCAGGCGCTCAAGCTCTGGTGACCGACAAACGGGGATATCCTTGTGGCAGCCACGCCATAACCACCCCATCCCCATTGCCGCCTGTTTTAACTCAGCCACGGGTAGCATCAAAATACTGACAAAGCCGTCGCCGTCTGGTACCAGCTGCATACGAGACCCCTCTGACACCACCAGAATGTCACCGGCTTGTAATTGGTACGACTTGCCAGAGCAAGACAACTGATGACTACCCGCATGGCTGACCAACAGCTGCACAACGCCCGTGGGGACGTGCCAGTGACAGGCAATACTGACCTGTTCAAGGGCAATCTGAACATGCTCCCCCAGGCGCTCAACCCGCACCGGTCGACGCACTTCCGTCCCACTGTCTGGCAGTAGCCGACGTTGCTGCCCGCTCAAGA
Source organism: Oceanobacter antarcticus (assembly GCF_044962685.1). NCBI lineage: Bacteria > Pseudomonadati > Pseudomonadota > Gammaproteobacteria > Oceanospirillales > Oceanospirillaceae > Oceanobacter > Oceanobacter antarcticus. The sequence goes on along the minus strand of NZ_JBBKTX010000027.1, from coordinate 33,338 downwards.
CCCGACACGCTGCCCGTAGCCGCGATTCATCGCTGGGGGTATACCCCACCTCAGCCGAATGGACGGTAGCGTCCGCTGTGAATGCCGTCATCAGTTCGCCCTACAGCGGCACAACCAGTACCGGACGTTTGCTGTTGTGCATTACCTTACTGGACGTATTCCCCAGCAAACTTTTCTGGTGACGAACTCCCATAACGATGACGCTTGCGTCCATTTCATCAGCCACAGCCAGAATCGTTTTCCAGGGTGTTCCTTCCTCGATACGCACATCCAGCTGGCCTTGTTCCAGCATGGTCTCCGCTGCCAACTCCTCGCGGCAAAAACGTTCGACCCGATCCCGCACCTGCTGGCGGATTTTCCCCAGACTGTCATCGTGCAGCGCCTGCAGTGAGGCATCTTCATGCATCATCGACTTCACCAAGCGCTCAGCATTACCACGTACCGGTTCCACCACATGAAGGAAGGTAATGTGGGAATGGTAACGCCCACACAGACTGACGGCGGTACGAAATGCCGGACGAGCGCCTTGCTGAATATCAGAGGCGTACAGAATTCGGGTGACTTCAGGCAACATAACAATTCCCCTCCGCTTAGCGGTACAAGAGTTCAGGCAGAATCAGCGAGATCGCCGGAATAAAGACAATTAGCGCCAGACGCACAATATCGGCACACCAGAAGGGTGTTACCCCTTTGAAAATGGTCGCCGGGTTCACATCGCGCAGTACCGCACTGAGTACAAACACATTCATTCCCACCGGCGGCGTAATCAGACTGATTTCCGTGACCACCACCACTACGATGCCAAACCACACCAGATCAAAGCCCAAGCTCTGTACCAGCGGATAAAAAATCGGCACCGTCAGCAACATCATCGACAAGCTCTCGAATACCATCCCAAGCACAATATAAATCGCCAGAATCACCAGAATCACCCCCATAGGGCCAATATCCAGCGAGGTCACCAGTGTCAGTAATTCATCCGGCAAACCGGCACGGTTGATAAAATCAGAGAAGATCAGCGCCCCAATCAGTACCGTAAACAGCATCGCACTGGTACGACCGGTGTCTGTCAGAGCATTAAACAAATCACCGAAACTGAGCGAGCGACGTGCCAGCGCAATCACAAAAGCACCGCCTGCACCCACGCCAGCGGCTTCGGTTGGGGTGAACACTCCCAGATAGATCCCGCCCATCACTACCGTAAACAAAATCAGTACACCCCAGACACCCCGCAAGGCCTCCCAGCGTTCAGACCAGCTCATTTTCTCACCGCGCGGGCCTGACGACGGATCACGCCAAACCACAAAACGCACCGCGCCCAGATACAACAGAATACCCAACAAGCCCGGCAAGAATCCGGCCGCAAACAACTCGCGAATACTCGACTCGGTCAGCAGGCCGTAAATCACCAGAATGACACTGGGTGGAATCAGAATCCCCAGCGTGCCACCGGCAGCAATCGATGCCGTTGCCAGTGAATCGGCATAGCCGAATTTACGCATCGGCGGCATCGCCACTTTGGCCATGGTGGCAGAGGTCGCCAGTGATGAACCACAAATCGCGGAAAAGCCGCCACAGGCCACCACCGTTGCCATGGATAGACCACCACGACGGTGCCCGAGAAAGGCATTGGAAGCCTGATACAACTCTTGCGACAACCCGGATTTGGTCACCAGATTGCCCATTAAAATAAACAGCGGAATGACTGACAGGCCATATTCCTGAGCGGTATCAATCACCCGGTTCGACGCCATCGACAAAGGCCCGGTCCAGCGAAAATCCATAAAATTATCAAAACCCAGGCCTTGTAATACGGCAAAACCGAAAAAACCTGTCAGGCCCATGGCAAACGCAATAGGCACTCGAATAAGAATAATCAATGCCAGCAGGATGGCAAAGCCGATAAGAGCTTCAGTCATAAAACAGTCCAGAAAAAGCGGAGAAATGGGCGGTCAGAGTGATCATCCTGAACAATCAGGAAGGCTCTCTGGATTCAGTCAAGATCCGATACATACCGTAGGTCAGCATCAGCGCAGCGGTGATATAACTCATCACCGCGATATACTGGACGATGTAACCCACAGGCATCCCCAGATACTCGGTCACAACTTCACGTCGAATCGAGCGCTCAGCCAGATCCATCATCCGCCCCGCGAGGAAATACAGCGCACCGGACATCGCCAGCGCCGACAACATACCCAAGGCACAAATCAGCTTGCTACCCAAATAACGATCCAGAATATCCACCACCACATGACCACCACGCCAGGTGATAATAGGCATCTCGGCGAACACCAGCAGCGCAATACCCAGCTCCGTCAACTCAACCGCACCATCAACCGCGTTATTAAAAAAATAGCGGCCAATCACATCAGCACAGGTCAGGCACATCAGGGCGAACAGCACCACAGCCGCAAAGGCTTCCAGAGCCAGGGCCAGCCAGGCGGCTGGTCCCTTTTCTTCGTAGTGCTCCGCCATAAAATCAGCGAAAGACATACTGTTTTACCTCACTGTGCAGGCTGATAGCTGCGGGCGATTTTGCGCAGTTCACGCAACGCTTCCGCAGCATTCACATCACGATCCTGCACCGACTCAATCCACTCCTGATCCATACCCTGTATCAGCTTTTCAAACTGGCGTGACATCAGATCCTTGGCAGAAACATGGACAATTTTCACCCCTGCCGCCTTGGCAGCCTGATACCCTTCAGCATCACCGGCATCCCAGGCACGACCGGCCATGGCCGACAGTTTTTCACCCGACACTGCCAGAATCGCTTTGCGGTCACGAGGCTCCAGGTCCTCCATAAATTCAGGGTTAACAAAAATCGAGAAGCTGCCCATGTACATGCCTTCTGGCAACACAGTGACATAGTTGGTGACTTCGTTCAGACGCAGCACCTTCTGCTCCATCATCGGCAAGAACGCCCCGTCGATCACACCCTGCTGCAGCATCTCATAAACTTTGGGGGCCGGAGCACCTACCGCCGTGACGTGCATACGCTCCGCCAGCACGCTCTGGACACCACCACCGACACGGATCTTCATGCCTTCCAGATCAGAAAAAGAATCGATCGGCTTCTTGGTATGAATATGGCCAGGGCCGTGGGTGAACATGCCAATCACTTCCAGACCGTCGAACTCATTTGCATCCTTCAGATATTTTTCATATACCCGCCACAAGGCCACCGACGCTGCTTCGGCACCCACACCCAGACCTGGTTGCTCGACAATTTGGGGCAGTTTGAACCGACCAGGCACATAACCGTGATAGCTGAAACTGGCATCGTAAACACCGTCTTCAACCAGTTGAAACAGCGTTTTTGGATGACCCGAGCTGTTCTCGATCTTGACCTTGACGCGACCTTCCGTGGCTTCTTCCACCCACTTGGCCCAGGTTGGCCACACCACCGCGTTTTGGGCGTTGGTTGGCGGCAACCAGGTGCCCACCCGTAAAATGGTTTCGGAATATGCCGGTGCGGTCATTGCTGCACCGGCAGCAAGAATCAGTACCGACATGGCAGATTTCAGACGATGTTTCATTGTTATCATTTTTCAGCCTCTTGAGATGTTCACTCCCCAAGCACGTAAAACGTCAAGCGCACGCCTTACTATCTCGTTGCAGGGGTATTTTTATTGTCATCCACCGCCCGTTTTAGACGGCAGGTTGGATATTTGCTGCGGCTCGACGCAGTAAATAACACGGGAAAACCACCCACTCATCTGCCCGGCAAAGCGCTCATACAAACAGTGGATGGATGTTGTTTTTATTAAACTTGAGCACTGGATCCAGTTCCGTCATTTCGAACGAAATCTGTACATAGTGCGCGTCAGTCACCGGTTTCATCCAATCGCATAATATTTCGAACACCCGTTTGGCAACCGCCTGCTTGAGTTCCATATCACGGCCATGGCCGATCTTCAGACTCAGGTTCAGGTAGCCAAAATCCTCACGACCATCGGCCACCCGATAGTCGTAACAACGAATGGCACGGCTGCGCACACCACCTATCGGGAACGCGCCGGTCGATACCACGTATTCATGCAACGCCTTGAACAGCGGCTGAAAATCCAGCAACGTGTGCAGGTTGTCGGAATAGTCGACGACGAAATGTGGCATGACTTACACGCCCCACTTCGGGATATGGTGAGAACCCATGCTGATACAGACATTCTTCGGTTCGCAGAACACCTCAAAGCTGTAATCACCCCCTTCGCGGCCGGTACCGGAACCTTTCACACCACCAAATGGCGTACGCAGGTCGCGGACGTTCTGGCTGTTCACAAACATCATTCCGGCTTCTACCGAACGGGCGATGCGATGCACCTTGCCGACATCCTGAGTCCACAGGTAAGACGCCAGACCGTAGTCATTGTCGTTCGCCATACTCACCACATCGGCTTCGTCCTTGAACGGAATCAGCACCGCGACCGGGCCGAAAATTTCTTCACGGGCAATACGCATGTTGTTTGTAACATCGCGGAACACGGTCGGGCGCACAAAGTGGCCGCCTTTCAAATGATCCGGCAACTCGCTCAGCGGCTTTTCAGGGCCACCAGCAATCAGCGTGGCACCTTCTTCGATACCGATTTTGATATAGCCGGTAACCTTGTCCCAATGACCCTGACTGATCAGCGAACCTACTTTGGTGTCCATATTCATCGGATCGCCAACCGTAATCTTGTTGGCACGGGCAGCGAACTCTTCGCAGAAGCGGTCGTAAATACCTTCTTGTACAAAGATGCGTGAACCGGCGGTACAGCGTTCACCATTGATCGAGAAGATGCCAAACACCGCCGCATCTAACGCCCGCTCATAGTCACAATCGTCAAAGATCATCACCGGCGATTTACCGCCCAGTTCCATCGAAAACTTCTTCAAGCCCGCATTGGCAATAATGTGCTTGCCGGTCGAGGTACCACCGGTGAACGAAATGGCATTGACGTTAGGATCCGTAATCAACGCGTTGCCCGTGGTGCTGCCAAAACCATGCACAACGTTAAACACACCCGCTGGTATACCCGCTTCCAGTGCCAGCTTTGCAAGGAAATCCGTCGTCAGCGGAGACAGTTCGGATTGCTTCATCACGGCGGTGTTACCCAGTGCCAGCGCTGGAGCAGTCTTCCAGGTACCGGTCATAAACGGCACGTTCCATGGCGAAATCAGCGCACACACGCCGGTGGGCTGATACAAGGTGTAATTCAGCATCTGGTCATCCATTGGGTAGGTATGACCATTCATTTGTTTGGCTTTTTCTGCAAAGAAATAGAAGTTGCTGGAAGCTCGTGGAATCAAGGCATTACGCGTCTGATACAACGGCAAACCGGTGTCTGCGGTTTCCAGCGCCGACAGCTCATTAACGTTATCGGCAATCAGATCACCCAGCTTCTCGATGATTTTTGAACGCTTGGCCACCGCCATATTGGCCCATGCAGGGAATGCATTTTTTGCTGCCTGGCACGCCGCCGCCACTTGCTCCGGCGTGGCATGAGCCACTTCTGCCAGCACTTCACCCGTGGCCGGATTCACCGTTTCAAACGTTTCCTTGCTCTCAACCCACTTGCCGTTAATCAGGTTCTTGATCATTGTTTTTCTATCGCCCGCACAGGCGCTCCTTATCGTGTTCACAGAACATCCGGGCCAAGAACCCGGCAAATCAATTAATATATTAACAAATCTATTTAACATATTAAGCAAAGTCAACCAATGTGACGCACAAGAGGCACAAACAGGTACAGGACTTTGATGGAAAGTGTCGCGAACAACGTTTCGTAGTAGTCACAAGCAGGCACAGAAGATGATGTCATCACCATCAGAACTGGCGGCAATTTGGCAATGATTGAGGGGGAAAAACGGAATGGAGTGCTGGTAGCATTTTGTCACGGCGATAGGCGTTTTGGCGCATGCTTCGACAACACGAACCCTAAGAGATACCGCCGTGCTTATAACTCTCTTTGTGCAATACCCCAATGACTCCACGAAGGTGTAAAAACATCTTCAGAAGACACTCTGCGCCACATACACTATTCGTCAGAGTGATCGCGCCTTGCGGATCATGGCGTAGGAGGTCTGGATTTGCTGGGTTTTTTCTTTCGCCAAGCGCAGCATTTCTTCTGGCATACCACTGGCGGAGAGCTTGTCGGGGTGATTCTGGCTCATTAACCGTCGATAGGTTTTTTTCAGCGTTTCGTCATCAACATCAGACCGCACGCCCAGTGTTTTATAAGCCTGCTCCAATTGCTGGCTTTGGCTGACACCGCCGTTACGCGCCTGAAACATAGCTGCTTCGATCCGTTCCTTGACCCGATCGATCTGTGTCTGGCTAATGCCCAGCACATTGCTGAGATGCTCGATCATGGCCCATTCTGCAGGTGACAATTCGCCATCGGCGTAACCGATGGTCATCACCACTTCCAGAAACATCTGTGCCATCGGCAAACTCAGTCGCGGCCGCAGCTGTTCCAGCTCGCTATCGAATGCAAACCCTGTGTCTTTGCCTTCCTGAAACCAGGCAATCGCTTGCTGCCTGGCAGCGTCCTTGAGCTGCATCCGATCCATAATAAAATTGGCAGCGGCAATTTCTTCCTCACTGACGCGGCCATCAGCCTTGGCAATCCGCCCCATGCAACGACACAGGGATGACACATACAGCTGGCGAACGTCACCAGCACCGCCGGGGCGAGCCAGTGTCATTAACTGACCACCCCAGGCATTTTCCAGGTTCTGGTCAAACATATGACCTACAAATGCGCCTATCATCATGCCAAACGGGCCGCCGGTCATAAAACCGAGCATGCTGCCCATGGCTTTTCCCATCCATAGCATCAGAACGTCTCTCTAGTGAGTTGCTGTTCCAGTTCTACCAGACGCTGTGGAGTACCCACATCTGTCCAGCAACCATTAAGCAAGCAGCCTTTTATCTGCTTGCGTGCCATTGCTTGACGTAATATCGGTGCCAATGCCTGTTTCCCCAGGGGTATACCGGCCAACAAATCGGGGTGAATCAGACTGATACCGGTAAACGTCAGCCCCTGGTCGCCAGCCTCTGCCGCAACCTCGGTACCGTCAAGGGAAAAATCGCCCGCTGGGTTATGAAGCGGGTTATCCGTCAGCCACAACCAAGCCAGGGTGCCGTCGTCGAGCACCCCGGAGGATGAGATTCTGACCGCTTCCAGATAGTCCCAGTCAGTCCAGACATCGCCGTTAATCAATAAAAACGGCTGATCTCCCAGCAACGGCAGCGCCTGTCGCACGCCGCCAGCGGTTTCCAGGGCAACAGCTTCGGCAGAATAGCGAATAGTTGCACCCCATTGCTGGCCATCCTGTAGCTGAGTTTCAAGCATATTACCCAACCAAGCGTGGTTGATCACCAGCTCGGTGATGCCTGCCGCGACCAGTTTTTCAATATGATGAACAATCAGCGGTTTGCCCGCCAGTGGTAACAACGGTTTGGGGCAATGATCGGTCAATGGCGCCATGCGCTGACCACGACCAGCAGCCAGAATCATTGCTTTCATCGGGATAACTGCACCAGTGCGGGCATCAACCGCTGGTTGAGCCAGAGACTGAAGTCACTCAGTTCATCGTAACGTCTGGCAATATCCACCAGGTACTGGCAGGTATTGGGAATATCGGCCAGATAGGTCGGCTTGTGGTCGCGCAAGTTGAGGCGGGCAAAAATACCGGCGGCCTTGAGGTGTCGCTGCAGGCCCATCCAGTCAACGTCCCGCACGCATTGTTCCCAATCACCGAGATAATAACCATACGGTCGGGCCAACTCCCAATAATAGGCCACCAGTTCATCCACCAGCGCCTGCGGCCAGCGCACGTAGCAATCCCGAACCAGCGACACCAGATCGTAAGTAGAGGGGCCAGCCAAAGCATCCTGAAAATCAATAATGCCCAGCCCGCCATCTGGTTTCAGCATCAGATTACGGGAGTGATAGTCCCGATGCACCGTCACCACCGGTTGGGCTAATGCCTGCCGTGTGAGCAGATCAAACACCCGATCCAGCATGCGGTGTTCGGCGGCTGTCAGTGCCAGTTGCAGCTGTTGGCCGCACAACCAGTCACGAAACAGCTCCATTTCCCGTTGCAGACACGCTTCATCATAAACGGGCAGATGGCGGCAGCTGACGCCCTGTAGCTGCACCAGTTGCTCAATCGCCTGCCGATACAGCGCCAGTATTTGCTTGTCGGTTGCAGCCGGATCGTGCAAAGCCGCCCATAGCAGATGGTCACCAAAGTCTTCGAGTAACATAAAACCCTGGTCGATATCTGCGGCCAGTACTTGGGGAACCGCCACCTGCTGGTGACGCCATTGCTCGGCAATACGAATAAAACGCGGGTTATCTTCCTTGTCTGGCGGGGCGTCGACAAGAATCCAGCTCTTGCCCAGGCCTCTCAGGCGGAAGTAACGGCGGAAACTGGCATCACCAGACACCATTTCCAGGCTAGTATTAACATCCAGGTTCGCCTCACGGCGAATGGTACTGGACGCCCAGTCAACCAGGTGATCAAGGCGCGGATCCATGCTGGCCTCACATTTGTTATCGATCTAAAATTGCGCGCGTTGAGCGCCCCCCGTATCATCTGCGCGCTAAGATAGCACACTTCACAGTACAGGCACCCACGCTCAGCCATGGCGGATCACAGACAGTCAGATGCAATCCATACACAGCCGATGCCCACTCGCATGCCGCTGACGCCATCGCGCCTGCCTGCTCGTTACGCCTGCAGGCTGCTACTGATCACCTGCTGCACGGCGAGCACCAGCCCCCTGGTTCAGGCTGAAACACCGTTGCTGAATTGGTATCCACGGGCGCTACTGAGTGATGCTGAGCTTGCCGGGTTGCCGTCCTTCTGCTCCGGTCGCTACCTGCCTAACCAGTTGCAACCGCTCTCTGATGGCCGCCTCGAAGCCGAATCCGAACAGGCGTTCGTAGATCGTAATGGCAACGCCGAGTTCACCGGTTCCGTCAGCATGCGACGAGAAGACTATGTATTAAAAAGCGATTCTGCGCGCTGGGATGCCAGTCTGCGTCAGGCAGAGTTTGATAGCGACGTCAGTTTTTTTAATGACGAAGTGACCGTTCACAGTGACCATGCTCGCTTTCAGGAACAGCCAAATGCTACCCAAAGTGCCACAAGCAGTCGTAGTGAACTGGTACTGGAAAGTGCCAACTATGCGCTACCCGCACGCCATATGCGCGGTACTGCAACCAGTATGACGACCCGTTCGGAAGGCACCATCGAACTGAATGAAGCCACCGTCACCTGGTGTGAACCGGGCCAGGACGATTGGCGTATCGCCGCCAGCCATATTTATCTCGATCAACAGCAGGGCATTGGCAGTGCCTGGAACACCCGTCTGGAAGTGATGGATATCCCTGTTTTCTACATCCCCTATTATCGTTTCCCGATTGATGATCGTCGGACCACGGGTTTCCTCGATCCCAGCTTCTCGCTGGGCGGTAACGCCGGTCTGGAAGAACTGAAACTGCCGTTCTACCTGAACCTGGCCAGCAATCTGGACGCGACTATCGCGCCGCACTACTTCAACCAGCGCGGCTGGTTGTGGGAAAGCCAGTTGCGCCACAAAACCCGCTGGCTTGGCGACGGTGAGCTGAACTATGCCTACCTTAATCAGGACGCCACCGACGAGCGTGAACGCTGGCTGATCAACTACCAGCAGTCCGGCACTCTGGGGCCGCACTGGCAACATCGCTGGGTCTATAACCACGTCAGCGACAACGACTATCTCGCCGATCTAAACTCATCCACCGCGATCGACCGCACCACTCACCTGCCACGTTTGGGCCAGCTGCGTTACCAGAACGATACCTGGCGGTTTGAATTGCTGGCCGAGGGTTTTCAGACCATCGACGATACCATTGACCTGACCGACCGACCTTACAAACGCTTGCCTCAGGCTACCCTCGACTACCAGCAACGATACGATCGCTGGCGGGTGAGCAGCCGTTTGCAAGGCAGTCGTTTCGAACGGGAAGACAGCGCTACCATCAACGGCAGTGAGCAGACACTGACCGGCTTTGCTTCTCTCGATGGCCGTCGGCTGGTCAGCGACAACGCCATCGCCTGGCGTTTCGAACAGCCGTACAGTTATATCCAGCCAGAAGCCAGTTACCGCTATCGCTATTATCGTCTGAGCAGTCCAGACAGCTTCGATTACAACACCGTGGTCAATTACGGTGTCCCCCGTTACAGTCTCGATTCAGGGCTGTTTTTTGAACGACCGTTACACTGGTTTGATACTATCCAGACCCAAACGCTGGAACCGCGCCTGTTCTGGGTCAAAAGCCCTTACCAGTCGGGCCAGGATACAATTCCCGCCTTTGATACCAAGGTTACCAGTGTCAGCTACGACAGCCTGTTTCAGGGTGATCGTTTTATCGGCGCTGATCGTCTCGCCGACCTCGAACAGGTCAGCCTCGGTATCACCAGCCGGATTATCGATCAGCGCGGGGGTGAATGGCTGCGTTTTAGCCTTGGCCGGGTTTATTTCGGCGATCGGCGCCAGGTTCAACTCGACAGCGACGAAGTCAATGACAGCCACGCCACCTCCAGTACACTGGCCGAAGTGGAATGGCGTCCGGGCAGACACTGGCGTTTGAACCAGACACTGGAGTGGGATGTGTATGGCGACTATGCGCGCCAGCGCCGTCTGGGGGTCGACTATGTGCCGCTCAGCAACCGCATGCTGAACCTTTCTGTTAACAAGGTTCAAAGCGAGAATTCCGATAGTGGTACGATCGAGACCGACCTGTATCAGGCCGATATCAACGCCTTCTGGGCGCTCAGTGATCGCTGGGCCCTGACCGGACGCGTACTCAAGGATATGAAGAACTACCCGGAAGGCGAGCGTCGCCCCACCAGCTCCGTACTGGAATCGCTGGCCGGATTTGAATACCAGAATTGTTGCTGGCGCTTGCAAGTGCTGTACAAGGAGTCTTCTCCGACAGCCGATGACAGCGCCAGCTACAGCACCGAAAAGAGCCAGAGCCTGATGTTCAGTATTCAGCTCAAAGGTCTCAGCACGCTGGGTGGCGGCACCGACGCCACCGTTCGCAACAGCATCAAAGGTTACTCCAGACGGCAATACCATGACTATTAACAAGCTGATTTTCCTGTTTTTCCTCACCCTCAGCAGCACGCTGAGCCAAGCCGAGCCGGTACTGATTGACCAAGTCGTTGCAATCGTTGATGACGACGCGATCATGGCCTCACAGTTGCAGCAGCGGGTGCAGAATGTCCGCAGCCAGAACCGTGGAGCCAACCTGCCTGATGATTCGGTACTGAAAAAACAGGTACTGGATCGTCTGATAGAGGAAAGTATTCAGCTGCAGCTGGCCAAGCGCATTGGTATTCGTATCAGTGATGCCCAGCTGAACGACTCCCTGCAACGTATTGCTGCCCAGAACAAGATGAATCTGGAGCAGTTCCGCGCTGCGATGGAAGCCGAAGGCATTCCCTTTGCTACTGCCAGGGAACAGATTGAAACCGAGATGATCACCAGCCGGCTGCAGCGTATCCGGGTCGGAGAAACCATTCAGATCACCGATCAGGATGTCGATTATTTTCTCGCCTCCGAAATCGGCAAAATGGCCTCCGCCGCCGAATACCGCCTTGGCCATATTCTGGTGTCTGTTCCTGCCGATGCCAGCGCCAGCGACTTGCAAAAAGCCGAATTGAAGGCCCGCGCCCTGGTTGCCCGTATTCGCGCTGGTGCCAACTTCACTGACGTCGCCATTGGCGAATCAGATGGTCGTAACGCGCTCAAGGGCGGCGACCTGGGCTGGCGCAAAGAAGGCCAGCTACCGGGGATTTTTGCTACGGTTGTACCGACACTGGCAGCCGGTGAAGTCTCTGACCCTATCCGCAGTTCCAGTGGCTACCACCTGGTTGCCGTGCTGGAAAAGCGTGGCGGCAACAGCCAATTAATCACCCAGTACCAGGTGCGCCATATTCTTGTCAGTCCGAATGAATTACGCAGCAAAGACGAAAGTGAAACACTGATCAATCAACTGTATCAACGGCTGTTACAAGGAGCAGACTTCGCCGTACTGGCGAAAGAATTCAGCGACGACCCTGGCAGTGGCTCCGCCGGTGGCGACCTTGGCTGGGTCAGTCCCGGTGCCATGGTGCCAGAGTTTGATGCCACCCTGCAGCAGGCACAAATCGGTAATATCAGTGCACCATTTGAAACCCAGTTCGGTTGGCACATATTGCAGGTGCAAGCCCAGCGCCAAAGTGATATCGGTAAGGAAATGCAACGCAACCAGATCCGCCAATTGCTGTACTCGCGTCGCTTTGAAGAAGAGCTGCCGTTGTGGCTGCGCAAAATCCGCACCGAAGCCTATGTTGACATCAAGGAGCCTGCATGACCCTGCGTCTGGCAATAACAGCCGGAGAACCCGGCGGTATTGGCCCCGACCTTTGTATTCAGCTGGCTCAGCAGGGAAGTGAACACCAACTGGTGGTGATCGCAGACCCACAGCTGCTGGCTGAACGGGCCAGACAACTCCGCTTGCCGCTGACCCTGGTGGATTTTAACCCGGCCAGCGCCACAGTTCCGACCCCAACGGGTACGCTGTATGTTCAGCCGGTTGCCTTGCAACAACCCGCCGTTGCCGGTGAACTCAACCCGGCCAATGCCCGTTATGTACTGGCTACCCTGACCATCGCAGCTCAGGGATGCAACGAGGGTCACTGGGATGCGATTGTCACCGCCCCGGTGCACAAAGGTGTGATCAATGATGCCGGTATGCCATTCAGTGGCCATACCGAATACTTCCGTGATTTTGCCGGTGTGGAAGAAGTCGTGATGATGTTGGCCACCACCGATCTGAGGGTTGCTCTGGTCACCACCCACTTGCCGCTACGGGACGTCGCCGATGCTATCACCCCCGAGCGCCTGAGCCGGGTTATCCGTATTCTGGATCATGACCTGAAAATGTTTTTTGGCTGCCCGCAGCCACGTATTCTGGTGGCTGGCCTCAATCCTCACGCCGGCGAAAATGGCCATCTGGGCCACGAGGAACAGGATATTATCGAACCCACGCTGGCACAGCTGCGCCAGGAAGGCATCCATCTGATCGGGCCACTGCCCGCCGATACCCTGTATACACCCAAACATCTTGCTGGTGCTGACGCTACCCTCGCCATGTATCACGATCAAGGCCTGCCAGTGCTGAAATTTCATGGTTTCGGACGCGCCGCCAACATCACACTGGGGCTGCCCTTTATTCGTACTTCTGTCGACCATGGTACCGCCCTCGACCTCGCCGCTACCGGCAAGGCCGACAGTGGTAGCCTGCACACGGCCATTGCCGTTGCAGCACACATGGCCGACAGCCGCCACACCGCCGGAGTCAAAACCGCATGAGTCGCCACCCCAAACCCAATCTGCACGGCCACAAGGCCCGCAAGCGCTTTGGGCAGAACTTTCTCCATGACCCCTATGTGATCAGCAACATCATCAACGCCATTTACCCCAAGGATGATGACTGTCTGGTAGAAATTGGCCCAGGCATGGGCGCCATTACCGAGCCGCTGCTGGAAGCCACCGGCAAGTTAAACGTGGTTGAGCTGGATCGCGACCTGATTCCCATCTTGCGCACCAAGTTCTTTAACTATCCCGGCCTGCAAATTCACGAAGGTGATGCCCTCAAATTCGATTTCAGCCAGCTGGCTGAACCCGGCAAACGTCTGCGTATTATTGGCAATTTGCCCTACAATATTTCCACGCCACTGATCTTCCACTTGCTGAGCCACCATGCGCTGGTGCAAGACATGCATTTCATGTTGCAAAAAGAAGTGGTCGAACGCCTGGCAGCGGTACCGGGTAACTCCGACTATGGCCGCTTGAGCATCATGACACAGTATTATTGCAAGGTAGAGCTGCTGTTTATTGTCGGGCCAGGATCGTTTAATCCGCCGCCCAAAGTAGAGTCTGCCATTGTCAGAATGACGCCTTACGAAACACTGCCGATCGTCGCTAAAGATACAAAAATGCTACAAACCGTCGTACGTGAAGCCTTCAGTATGCGTCGTAAAACCATACGAAACACTTTAAAAAAGCTCATCAGCGCCGAACAACTGGAAGCATTGGGCATTGATACACAGCTGCGCCCGGAAGTACTGACACTGGAAGACTATGTCCGTATTGCCGATGCCGTATTACAGCTGTCTGAGCAAGCGGAGAAAGAAAATGGGACTGAGTGAATGCATCCGGGTGACCGTGCTGCCAGAGTATCTGGAAGAACAATCTGACCCGGAAGATGAACGTTTTGTATTTTCCTACCAGGTTTGCATCAGCAACCAGGGGGATCAGGGTGCCACGTTAAAAACCCGCCACTGGTTTATTACCAATGGCAATGGCGATATACAGGAAGTCAAAGGTGAAGGCGTAGTCGGAGAACAGCCCAATATTGCCCCGCAACAGCAGTTCGATTATACCTCTGGGGCCGTACTGAGCACCCCGGTTGGCAGTATGCGTGGTTACTATGTGATGGAAGCGGATGATGGCACCCTGTTTCACGCCACCATCCCGGTATTCACCCTGGCAACCACCTACGCCTTGAATTAGGGGGCGCTGAGCAACGCTTTCGATGCCGTCAGCGCAAGACAAAAATGATTAAAAAAGCGGTTTAGCAGTCAGAAATGCGTATTTAAAGGTCATTTTTAACGCAGTCATCGTAACGCGGACAGATTTTCAATCCGTCTGACAGGGAGCCAGACCGTGACCACTTACGCCATTGGTGATATTCAGGGCTGTTATGAACCGCTACAACGGCTGTTGGAACTGATACATTTTGATCCACAGCATGATCAGCTCTGGCTCGCGGGAGACTTGGTTAACCGGGGCCCGCAAAGTCTGGAGGTATTACGCTGGGCCAGCTCGCTGGGAGACAGCGTGGTCGCCGTACTCGGTAACCACGACCTGCACCTGCTGGCGCGTTACTACGGCAGTAGTCGCAAGAGCAAAAGCGACACCCTCGACAGCGTCCTGAACGCACCGGATTGCGATGAACTGATGCACTGGTTACGCTATTGCCCATTAGTGCACCTGAGTGATGACCAGCAATGGTGTATGAGCCATGCCGGTATTCCACCCATCTGGTCGGCAACACAGGCCAGAGCACTGGCAGCAGAAGTTGAGCAGATCTTGCAGGGAGACCAGAGTCAAGACCTGCTGCGCGAGCTATACGGCAATGCACCGGACATCTGGGATGAACAATTAACAGGGCCTGAGCGCTGGCGCACGATTGTCAACTATTTGACACGCATGCGCTTTATCGATACTCATTGCCGCCTTGATTTTAGCGCCAAGGAAGGTCTCGACAGTGCACCGAAAGGATTTATGCCCTGGTTTGAGGCAAGCAACACTCAAACACGCCTGATTTTTGGTCACTGGGCAGCGCTGAACGGCAATATCCACCACAACCATATCGAAGCCCTCGACACGGGCTGTGTCTGGGGCGGACAGCTAACAGCCATGAGCCTGAACAACAAACAGCGCTATGCCGTACCAGCTTCGGCCTGACGCCTATTAAAGGAGTAACAGATGAGCGGTTTTACCCAGATAAATGCAGCCGATGCCAAAGCCATGATCGCCAACGGTGATGTTCAGATCGCCGATATCCGTGATGCCATGAGCTACCAGTCTGGCCATATGAATGCTGCACAACGTGTCGACAACCAGAACCTGAATAATTTTATCGCAGCGACCAGCAAGCAAAAACCCCTGATCGTCTGTTGCTACCATGGCAACTCCAGCCAGGGTGCAGCCCAGTTCTTTGCCGAGCAGGGTTACGAGTCGGTGTACAGCCTGAAAGGGGGGTACGAGATGTGGAAAGTGACCTGCCCAGAATTGTGTCAACACAGCTAACCATACCGATATCAGGGCTTGCTGACATCCGGCAAGCCCTCTCCCGCAGGGCCTGCGGCGATCAGACTTGCAGGCCAATCTCACCGTTCAACAGCGCCACCATCCGGCCACTACCCGCACCTCTGATACCTCCTCCGCATGATCCTGGCCACGCCTGCGCCTTCGCCGTATGAACCTTTGTTAATCCTACCGTCGTCAGGACAATGACAAGCACCTTTTCGTCACTCCTGTTTGCTCCCGTGCAGCAGCCAATTCCTTGCCACAGGTCTAACCACTGTTAGCTCCAGCCATTATCGAGCGGCCATTCTGGCATTGGCATACGCTGTTACGGCACACTCAATGCATAACACTTTAAATAGTCAAAAAGTCATCAGTGTCAAACAACGACTAGACTGAACCAATCCGGTGCTGCCAAACCAAAGCATGAGACAGCAAGCTTTAAAGGCATTGGAAAGTATGCTTTTGTAGCTGAACAACCGAATCAAAAAGAGGAACGCCGCAGTTCTGGACGTCAATTGAACAACGATATCTACCAGCCGAAGAGGTGCCCAATGAGTGTATTCAGCCGCTATCAAGATCGTTATCAGGCCACTCAGCAAGAAGTCATGAGCCTGCAAGACTACCTCGAGCTCTGCAAAAAAGACCCGAGTGTGTATGCCACAGCCGCCGAACGTTTGTTATTAGCCATCGGTGAGCCGCAACTGATAGACACGTCCAAAGACCTGCGCCTCAGTCGCATATTCTCCAACAAGATGATCAAGCGTTACCCGGCATTTAATGAGTTTTACGGCATGGAAGAAGCGGTAGAAAGTATCGTTTCCTACTTCCGTCATGCTGCTCAGGGGCTGGAAGAACGCAAGCAGGTGCTGTATCTGCTAGGGCCAGTCGGCGGCGGCAAATCGTCACTGGCTGAACGCCTGAAACTGTTGATCCAGAATGTGCCGTTTTATGCCATCAAGGGTTCACCGGTCTTTGAATCGCCGCTGGGGCTGTTTGACCCGGCCGAAGATGCCGACATTCTGGAAGAGGATTTTGGCATCCCGCGCCGTTACCTCGGGCGGGTAATGTCGCCCTGGGCGGTCAAGCGCCTGCATGAAATGGGCGGCGATATCAGCAAATTCGAAGTGGTCAAGCTTTACCCTTCGACTCTCGACCAGATCGGGGTGGCCAAAACCGAGCCGGGCGACGAAAACAACCAGGATATTTCCTCACTGGTGGGCAAGGTGGATATTCGCAAACTGGAAGACTATTCCCAGGATGATCCGGATGCCTACGCCTATTCCGGTGCCTTGTGCCGCTCCAACCAGGGTCTGATGGAATTTGTCGAGATGTTCAAGGCACCGATCAAGGTGCTGCACCCATTACTGACTGCCACCCAGGAAGGTAACTACAATGGCACCGAAGGCATGGGTGCCATTCCGTTTGAAGGCGTTATTCTGGCTCACTCCAACGAATCAGAATGGCAAACCTTCAAGAATAACAAAAACAACGAAGCCTTCCTCGACCGTGTCTATATCGTCAAGGTGCCTTACTGCCTGCGCGTTAACGAAGAAGTGAAGATCTACGAAAAGCTGCTGGAACACAGCTCGCTGGCCAGTGCACCCTGCGCACCGGATACTCTGAAGATGCTGGCCAAGTTCACCGTATTATCCCGCCTGAAAGAACCGGAAAATTCCAGCGTCTACTCCAAGATGCGGATCTACAACGGGGAAAATCTCAAGGATACCGACCCCAAAGCCAAGTCACTGCAGGAATATCGCGACGCCGCCGGGGTTGATGAAGGCATGAACGGAATATCCACCCGTTTCGCCTTCAAGATTCTCTCCAAGGTCTTCAACTTTGACGCCACCGAAGTCGCCGCCAATCCGGTGCACCTGATGTATATTCTCGAACAGGCGATCGAGCAGGAGCAATATCCAGAAGAAACCCACAACCGCTATCTCAATTACCTGAAAGAATACCTGGCTCAGGATTACGTTGAGTTTATCGGCAAGGAAATCCAGACCGCTTATCTCGAATCCTATTCCGAATACGGTCAGAATATTTTTGACCGCTACGTTACCTATGCCGACTTCTGGATTCAGGATCAGGAATACCGCGACCCGGAAACCGGCGAAATACTGGATCGTGTCGCGATCAACGAAGAACTGGAAAAAATCGAGAAGTCCGCCGGTATCAGCAACCCGAAAGATTTCCGCAACGAGATCGTCAACTTCGTTTTACGCGCCAGAGCCAACCACAACGGCAACAACCCTTCCTGGCAGTCGTACGAGAAAATGCGCTCCGTTATCGAGAAAAAAATGTTCTCCAATACCGAAGACCTGCTGCCAGTTATTTCCTTCTCTGCCAAGTCTTCCAACCAGGATCAGAAGAAACACAACGATTTTGTTGCTCGCATGACTGAACGAGGCTATACCGAGAAACAGGTGCGCTTGCTATCCGAGTGGTACCTGCGCGTACGCAAGTCCCAGTAACCGGTTTAAACCCGTGTAGCGTTCAGTTAGTCGCTGCACGGTTTCCGGCCGATGGTCTGCCCGAATAAATAGCCAGCCTTGCTCAAAGCCGGGTGGCTTATGGGCCAGAGAAGCTCCACCGGGGAGCTTCTGACGTGTGGAGACTATATATGTCATATATCATTGATCGACGTCTTAACGGCAAAAACAAGAGTATGGTGAACCGGCAGCGTTTTTTACGCCGCTATCGCCAGCACATCAAGGAAGCCGTATCCGACGCCGTCAATCGCCGCTCCATCACCGATATGGAGCGGGGAGAGCAAATCAGCATCCCGACCCGCAATACCCATGAACCCGTTATCGGCCATGGCCAGGGTGGCAAACAGCATCGGGTCTTTCCGGGCAACAAGGAATTCAATACCGGCGACCAGCTGGAAAAACCCAAAGGTGGTGGTGGCGGCTCCGGTTCCGGCAAAGCCAGCAATCAGGGCGAAGGGGAAGACGACTTCAGCTTTTTTATTACCAAGGACGAGTTTCTCAAATATCTGTTTGATGACCTTGAACTACCCAACATGGTCAAGAAAACCCTGTCGCAGTCGAAAGAGTTCAAGACCCGGAGGGCCGGTTTTGTCTCGGAAGGCACGCCCAACAACCTCTCGGTTGTCCGCTCCCTGCGTAATGCCCATGCTCGCCGCATCGGGATGGGAGCAGGCAAACGTCGGCGTATTCGGGAACTGACCAGCGAAATCGAAGCCCTGCTGGCGGCTGGCAATACCAAAACCCATGCCGACCAGATAACCGCCATGCGGGAAGAAATCGAATCACTGGAGAAAAAACTCAAGCTGCTGCCTTTTATCGACCAGCTTGACCTGCGCTACCGCAATCAGGTCAAAGTCCCAACCCCTACCAGCAAGGCAGTGATGTTTTGTCTGATGGATGTCTCCGGTTCCATGACCCAGGACGTCAAGGATCTGGCCAAACGCTTTTACCTGTTGCTCTACCTCTTTCTGGAAAAGAACTATGAGCACATCGAGATTGTGTTTATTCGTCACCACACCAGCGCCAAGGAAGTCACCGAAGAAGAGTTTTTCTATTCCAGGGAAACCGGCGGCACCATCGTATCAAGCGCGCTGAAGCTGATGAATGACATTGTTCAGGAGCGCTACCTCAGTGGTGGCTGGAACATCTACGGTGCCCAGGCATCTGACGGCGACAACTGGGATGACGACTCCCCTATTTGCGCCAGAATACTCGCCGATCAACTGTTGCCCATCATCCAGCACTTTGCCTATATAGAAATCACCCCGCATGAGCATCAGGCACTCTGGTACGCCTATCAAAGCGTTGCCAAAGCCAATGCCCCTCAGTTTGCCACCGCCCAGATCCGTAATCCCGGTGATATCTTTCCGGTCTTCCGGGAACTGTTTGCCAAAGAGCGTTACAAGGAGGCCGTATGAGTCTCAATCAAACGTCAGACAAGCGCGAGTACCTGTCCACGGATTCCGACTGGACCTTTGCGCTGCTGGAAGACTACGATCGGGAAATTGCCCGTATCGCCAAGGGTTATGGCCTCGAAACCTATCCAAACCAGATAGAAATCATCAGCGCTGAACAAATGATGGATGCCTATTCATCGGTGGGCATGCCGATTGGCTACAACCATTGGTCTTACGGCAAGCAGTTTCTGGCTACCCAAAAAAGCTACCAGCGCGGGCAAATGGGTCTGGCTTACGAGATTGTCATTAACTCAGATCCCTGCATTGCTTACCTGATGGAAGAAAACACCATGCCGATGCAGGCACTGGTGATTGCCCATGCCTGTTATGGCCACAACTCCTTTTTCAAGGGTAACTACCTGTTCCAGACCTGGACAGACGCCAGTTCTATCATTGATTACCTGCTGTTTGCCAAGCACTACGTCCGCAAGTGCGAAGAGCGTTACGGTAGCGAAGAAGTTGAACGTGTGCTGGATGCCTGCCATTCACTGCAGAACTATGGTGTTGATCGCTATCGCCGACCACGGCCAATATCCGCCGCTGAAGAAAAGTTGCGTCAGGAAGAACGGGAAGACCAGATGCAACGGCAGATCAACGATCTCTGGCGTACGCTACCGACCTATAACACCGATGAAGTCAAAAACAAACAAGGTAAATTCCCGGAAGAACCGCAGGAAAACCTGCTCTATTTTCTCGAAAAAAACGCTCCGATTCTGGCCCCCTGGCAGCGGGAGCTGGTGCGTATCGTGCGCAAGATTTCGCAATATTTTTATCCACAACGCCAGACTCAGGTGATGAACGAAGGCTGGGCTACCTTCTGGCATTACACCCTGCTGAACCATCTGTATGATGAAGGCAAGGTCACCGATGGTTTTATGATGGAGGTGCTGTCATCGCATTCAAATGTGGTGCACCAACCGAGCTTTGACTCGCCCTATTACTCAGGCATCAACCCCTACGCACTCGGTTTCAACATGTTCAGGGACATCAAACGGATTTGCGAAAACCCGACCGCTGAAGATTATGAATGGTTTCCGGATATCGCCGGTAAAGACTGGCTGGAGACCTTGCACTTTGCCATGCACAACTTCAAGGACGAGAGTTTTGTACAGCAATTCTTGTCACCTCACCTGATGCGGGAATTCCATCTTTTCAGTCTTTATGACGATGACGAGCGCTCCCATTACGAGATCGAAGCCATTCACAACGACAGTGGCTATCGCAAGGTGCGGGAAATGCTGGCGCGCCAGTACGACCTGTCGGTCAGGGAGCCGAATATCCAGGTCTGGTCGGTCGACCTGCAAGGGGATCGTTCCATGACGTTACGCCATACCATGCAGGATGGCACGCCGCTCTCCACCGATGTGCACGAAGTGCTCAAGCATCTTAATTATCTGTGGGGGTTTGATATTCATCTGGAAACCTACAAGGATGGCAAACTGATGAGCAAGACCAGCTGCCCTTCCATGAAGGTAGCAGACTAACACTGTCAGCCAGTCCCCCGAGCGAGGATAGAGGCCCGACTCCCTGGAGTCGGGCCGCCCGCAACCTCTCAACTCTTCGATTAATTTTCTCGTCAATTACCAACAATCACCAGGCAATCACCAGATCATCGCGCTGGATCGCCAGCGAGGCCGCGTCACTGGTCATTTCTGCCACCACAAACTGGGGCTGTACCTGCTTGATCACGACTTCGGTTGCCATATCAGTCAGCTCGGTACGGGGTTCAAGGTCAAGATTATAAAAGGTGCCTGTGCGGTACACCTGAAACTTGTCACCGGGACGAATACCGGTACCACCACTGGCTTCAATGTGTATACGCTTGCCTCGGGCTGCCACGATACGAGCCATGAATGGCTGACACCGTATGACTTCTCCAATGTCATCGACCATGGCTTCCAGAATATGTCCCACTTCCTTGCCATAGGGAGTGCCCCAGAATACCGGCGAAGCAAACCCGACGCTGGCATTCCGCTCCGGTGTCCAGGCGCCAGACCCCTGATAAGTACGCTGAAACAACAAGGCACCGCTCAGGCCGTCATGCACAAACAGATCGGCGACAAACTCACGCTCCGGGGTTGCCCTATCCAGCCCCAATAGCGACTTCCAACCGGCCTGTGGTTCGGGTTCAGCTTGCTTGCCCGGATTGCCTTGCCCCAGCTGCCGCACCACACCAGACACTACATATTGCGCTCCCAACCGGGTTGCCAGCGCCACCGACGTTGTCAACCGCTGCTGACTCGTCTCCATTGATGGTGCCCGGCGTGGATCTTCGTACAGGCTGATTCGGCTGGCATCAAGCGCTTGAACAAAGCGGCTGTGATTCAATTCACTGATCAGTACTCGCGGTAAATCCTGTTCGATATTGTGCAGCCGTCCCAGAGTTGCCTGGGACGGTTGTGCCAGACCAAACCCAGCCACTGCAATCGCCTTGCGATAGGACTGCTGACTGGTCGAACACATGGCTTCCGGACGCACCGCTGCCCGAATTTCCAGTTCATAGATGCCATCATGCGGGCCTTCTCTCAGGACTTCGACGTTGTGCACACGGGCACGGCTGCGGATATCCATATCATCCTGATCCAGCTGCCCGGCAGACAGACGTTGGGTTGAGCGGATACTGGCTCCAGCCGTCAAGCCCGCCTGCCGTAACGCATCGGTCAGAGCATCTTCACGGGCCTGATTAACCGATATTTCAATGACGGCGCGACCGGTCACTTCCACCGTCTGCGCCTGTACTGATCCACTGAGCAACAGCAGCAGCACACTACTGATTCCGGCATACCATATCGCACACATTGCAGCCTCCCGGCTCCGGTCAGAAACCATCATCATTCAATAAAATAAAAACCGGAGTCAGGCACAGGCGCTTCACCCTTGACCCGGCTGCGCTGGCGTTCAACAAACTGGCTCAAGCTCGCGCCGCCAAGGGAAACTCGACAGTCAACGTTAACCCGCTGGTTATCCATGGTTTGCAGACAGTTACGGAAACCCTGATCAATGGTCATTTCCAGCAGGGTTTCCACCGTCCCATCCGGCATCACATCCGAACTGACCACCCGGGCGCCATGCAACCAGGTTTCGATATAGGTTTTCAGACGGTCGTTTTCGACCACCATATCGCGCACCGTGGTACTCCCTTGAATGGCCGTTCCGTACACCCGTTCAGCCATGGCTCGATAAGCATCCATACGGGCAGCACGAATCGCCAACAAACGCCGCTGGGCGTCCGTCATGCCTTTGCCGTTTGCCATTGCGCCATACCCCACTACTCGCAGCAGCATGGGGGCGATCGGATCAATTTGTTGTTCTACCGGTGAAAAATACGCTTCGGCGTCTTTCGGTGTGCTGCTGTGGCGCATCAGCATATCGCTACACCCTGTCATTATTAACGCCGTACAGACAAGTATCTGCAGATATAGCACTCGTTTCATGATGATCTCCGACCGGTTTACAGCAGTTATCGGCCGAAAATACATTGAGTTAAGCTTTTTTCCGCGCTCGCCAACGTTGCGGAGCCAGCAGCCCATGATGCAGCAGACGATCCAGCCTCTGTGGCCACTGATACAAGGCCAGCGCCAGCAGCAACAAACCAGCGCCCTGCAACGTCGCCAGCTGCAGCGTTTCATCGTTCAACAGGTGGCCCCAGAGCACCGCCAAAACCGGTGCAATCAACGTAATCATGGTGACCCGCGCGGCGCTGTAATGACGCAACACCAGGAAATACAGTACAAACCCGAGCAGTGAGCCAAACACCGTCAGGTAACCAAGACTGAGCAACCCTCTGGTTGGCCATGGATCTGGCCAGACCAAACCGAAAAACGGAATCGACAAGACGTACAACACCGACGACAACAACAGGCTGCCGCTGGTTTGTACCATCGGATGCAACCCGGCGTTGGAGCGTTTGACCCAGACGGCACTCAAGGCAAAACAAAATACCGAGACCAGAGTGCCGACAATGCCCCGCCAGGACTGCTCGTCCAGATCCAGGCGGGCAGCCACGACCAGTCCAAGCCCAGCCAGCGCCACCAGCAAAGCAAACACTCTCGCAGGCGTCAGCTCACGTTCTTTCAGCCAAACCCAGGCAATCGCCCCCGACAGCATCGGACTCAGTCCGTACAGCACCGAGATCAACCCGGACGGGATGTAATGAGCACCCCAATACACCGCCATCATGGCGCCATAAATACCGATGGTGCCGCCAACATAACTGTTGATCGCCTGCCGCGAGCGCTCCAGACGCTGCCCCATAATCCATACCAGCGGTAGCGACAGCATGGCGCTCACGGTCATTCTCAGCATGGCGGCCATAAAAAACCCGATACCTTCCTGGCTCGCTTGTAACGCCAGTGGTGTGGTCGACCAAATAAGGATGACCAGTAAATACGCAACAATTACTAACATGGCAGTTTTCCTGACGACCTGATCCGGCTGATGGCGACAAAATGGTGGTTTCCGCGCCTTGTTGCAACTGCTGCAGGCGATTCGCCTCGCAGGATAAGCCTGGACAATGTCAAAGAAAGGTCAGCGATTGTCATTCATGCGTCATCTGCAAGTAACCGGAAATTCATCAACCAACCATAGCGTTTCTCATTCTCGGCTAATCCCAAATCTTCAGAGGACGATGACATGAACCTATTCAGATTATCCACGCTTGCACTGGCAATCGTACTGGCGGCGTGTGGCAGTGATGGCAAGGACGGTCAAGACGGCCAGAATGGATCCAATGGCAGCGACGGAACGAACGCGCCAACCGCCAAAGCGCTGGATCTGACCATTCTGCATATGAATGACCACCACTCGCATCTCTCGGCAGAAACACTGGATATCGACACCTCGGCGCTGGCGTTAAACGCCAAAACGGAAGCCGACGAAGCCATCAGCGAAGTCGCGGTTGAATACGGCGGCTTCCCGATGCTGACCACTCTGTTTACTACTCTCAGCAACCAGCACACCAATGTGCTGAAACTGCACTCCGGTGATGCGGTTACCGGTACGCTGTACTTTTCACTGTTCAACGGTACTGCCGATGCTGCCGTTATGAACCAGATCTGCTTTGATGCCTTTGCCCTCGGCAACCACGAATTTGATGGCGGCGACTCCGGCCTGGCCAACTTCCTCGATTCCCTCAACGCCAGCGCTTGCGAAACCGCGACCCTGGCTGCCAATGTGCAACCATCCGCCACATCGGCCATCGCCAGTGGTTATATTCAGCCCTATACCATCGTTGAAAAAGACGGTGAAAAAATCGGCATTATTGGTATCGATATCGCCAGCAAAACCCAGAATTCCTCCTTCCCTGATGCCGGTACCCTGTTGCTGGACGAGACCGAAACCGCCCAGCAATACATCGACGAGTTAACAGCGGCGGGGATCAACAAGATCATCCTGATGACCCACTATCAATATGCCAACGATCTGACTCTGGCATCCAACCTGACTGGCGTTGACGTGATTGTCGGGGGCGATTCACACACCCTGCTGGGTGACAGTACCTTTACCAAGCTGGGCTTCAACCCGGTCGCGGCATACCCCACCGTCGTCACCAACAAGGATGGTGACACCACCTGTGTTGTACATGCCTGGGAATACGCCCATTTGTTGGGCAAACTGGATGTCAGTTTTGATGCCGACGGGGTTGTCACCCAATGTTCCGGTCACCCCTACCTGCCGATTGGCACCACTTTCACGTATGCCTATAATGGCAGTGAAGACCGCACGCTGGACGCCGTGGATGCCTTCACGGTAACGCAGCAACTGACTGCTGACGACGACGTCGTGTCTACCATCGCCGACAGCAACAGTGCTGCTATTCTGGCAGGCTACGACCAGGTTGCCGATGTACTGCGTCAAACCGTCATTGGCACCATCTCGGAAGATCTCTGTCTTGAGCGTATTCCCGGCCAGGGCCGCTCCAGTATTTGTGATGTCTCTGACACCACCGTGCATGGCAGCGATATCTCCAATATCGTCGCCAAAGCCTTTATGACCATCACGCCAACGGCTGACATCGCGATTCAAAATGGCGGTGGCGTCCGGGTCGACGTCGCCTCAGGCGACTACACCATTGCCGACGCTTACTCACTGTTGCCATTTGCCAACACCATGGCAACCCTGGAAATGACTGGCCAACAGATCAAGAACGTTCTGGAAGATGCGTTCGACTACGCCCTCAGTGACGGCGGCTCTACCGGCTCATACCCTTACGCATCCGGCCTGCGTTTTGACGTAGATGCCTCGCAGGCCAAGGGCAGCCGTTTCAGCAATCTGGAAGTCAACTCCCGCGTCGCCGGTGACTGGGGTGCCATCGATCTCGCCGCCACCTATATCGTGGTGACCAACAACTATATTGCCGCTGGCCAAGACGGTTACACCACCTTTGCCGAGATCACCGGGGATGCCTATGTCGATACTTTTACCGAGTATGCGCAAGGCTTCATGGACTACGTCAAGCAGCTCAGTGACGCTGGCCAAACCGTCAACAAGCTGCCCATTAGTGAATACTCCACCCAATCCTACATTGGCACGGACAGCTGTAATCACAGCAGTGGCAGCTGCATCGGGTTCTGAGCCAGAACTGGCGGATCTGACCAAACAAACAGGGGCCATTGGCCCCTGTTTGTTGTCTCTTACCCCTGTGTCGGCGGGTAGTAGCCAGAAAACTGCCGCGCCAGGCTGGCCGCATAGGTATCAGTCATGCCCGAGATATAATCGATGGTGCGCATATAACTCTCGTACAATGTCCAGCCGGGCTGTGGAGCCGAGCCCCCCATCAATTCCAGCAAGCGGGCATTACGAAACGTCGGAGCCTGACTGGTTGCACACTCTCGCGCCGCACTGAGAAAAGCTTCCAGCAGAATACCCAGCGTCGTGTAGGAGCCAATCTCGATTGTCAGCTTGCGCCCATCCCTGAAGATGCGCTGGCGCGCCAGTTCCTTGGCATCAGCCACCACATGGCGCACGGCTTCCGGGCAATAGTCAATAATGCCGCCGTCCAGACAGCCTTGCAGCAGTTGCGCTTCATGGCGAGTAAAGCTGGCACTGACCGCTTGTACCATCACCTCCATCGCATAACCGCGCAGAATCTGTAACTTGCGGCGGTCACCCTCTTCGTTGGCCAGATCTTCCTGAACCTGTTCCCACTGATCGACCAATAACGGACTGAGCAGGGTTTCGACCTCGTGATACTGCAACAAGCCCACTTCAACGCCATCTTCAAGGTCAATCAGACCGTAACAAATATCATCAGCGGCCTCGACCAGATATACCAGCGGGTGGCGACACCAGCGATCCTCTCCCCGCTTGAGCAGCCCCAAGGCGCTGGCGACTTCTCGCAGAATCGGCAGCTCCGACTGATAACAGCCAAATTTTTTCGCTCTGCCCTGCGTCACTTCGGCAACACTCCAGGGATATTTGAGAAACGTCCCCAACGTCGCATAGGTTAACCGCATACCGCCCTTGAAGCGGTTGTATTCCACTTGGGTCACCAGCCGTAACCCTTGGGCGTTACCCTCAAAGGTCATCAGGTCGGCCTGCTCCAGTGCAGACAAGCCTGCAAGAAAATGGTGATTCTGTGGATCCATAAACCAGTGTCGAATCGCGTCTTCACCACTGTGTCCATAGGGCGGATTACCGATATCGTGAGCCAGACAAGCGGCCTGAACCAATGCACCGAGATCGCCAGCATCGATAAACTCCGGCAGTTTATGCGCCATGGCGTTACCGACCATGCTGCCGAGCGAGCGGCCGACACACCCCACTTCCAGTGAATGAGTCAGGCGACTGTGCAAGTGATCATTTTCGGTCAGCGGATGCACCTGGGTTTTACGATTCAACCGCCGAAACGCCGACGAAAAAATGATACGGTCGTAGTCCTTGTGAAAGGGAGTACGGCCGATATCCAGCGCCAGACGTGCCTGGGTTTCGCCGTAGCGCAGCGGCAACAGTAATTGCCGCCAGTTCATGCACCCGCCATCCGGTTGCTTTTCCATAGACTCTGCTCCGTTCATTACTGCTTATATGCCTGGCGCGTTGATCGGTACGCACCCTTTCCAACCCGCCGTTCAGCCCACAACATCAACCCTCAGGCTGTCTCCCCGCCCACGCGGTCAAACAGGCGACGCCTGATGCTTGCGACCATGGTATAGCAACCGGCTGACTTTCTATAACCTGCTGATTTAACAAATATTTTATTCTGAGTCGTGGCCTGTTTTGATGCTACTACCAAGGTCTATCTGTTGCGCTATCAGGCTTAGCTGCTAGTTTTAGCTTACCTATAAAATAACAATTAGGAGGGGTTATGGCTTTCAAGTCTGATGATGACAAAAAGGCCTACTGGCGCAGAAACATCAATCTGATGAAAGTGCTGCTGGTAATTTGGGCTTTATGCTCATATGGATTCGGTATTTTGCTTCGTCCGATACTCGATGTTATCCCGGTGGGTGGCGTTGGGTTGGGATTCTGGTTCGCTCAGCAAGGTTCCATTTATGTGTTCCTCGCAATCGTATTTTATTACGCCAAGAAAATGCGCGATCTCGATCGTGAATTCGGCGTTGAAGACTAATAAAAACAAATAGCTGAGGAATCAATAATGGATCTCACGACCTTAACCTACATCGTTGTAGGTCTGACCTTTGCCCTGTATATGGGTATTGCGGTATGGGCCCGAGCGGGCACGACCGGCGAATTCTACTCTGCAGGCGGTGGTGTTCATCCAGTCGCGAATGGCATGGCAACCGGTGCCGACTGGATGTCTGCGGCTTCTTTTATCGGCATGGCCGGTCTGATCGCCTTTAAAGGCTACGATGCCTCCATCTTCCTGATGGGCTGGACCGGTGGCTATGTCCTGCTGGCACTGTGCCTGGCACCTTACCTGCGTAAATTTGGCAAATTCACGGTTCCTGACTTTATTGGCGACCGTTACTATTCCAAAACCGCCCGTATTGTTGCTGTTATCTGTCTGATTGTGGCGTCGCTGACGTACGTTATTGGTCAGATGAAAGGGATCGGTGTGGCCTTCTCGCGCTTCCTCGACGTTGACTACGCAACCGGCCTGTACTCCGGTATGGCGATTGTATTCTTCTACGCCGTATTGGGCGGTATGAAAGGCGTCACCTACACTCAGATCGCGCAATACTGTGTACTGATTTTTGCCTACACCGTTCCTGCGGTGTTTATCTCGCTGAACCTGACCGGCAACCCACTGCCACAACTGGGTTTCCTCAGCGATACGGCTGATGGCACGCCGCTACTGGTCAAACTGGATCAAACCTTGGTTGATCTCGGTTTTGCAGAATACACCGCCCAAAAAGGCGGCACCTTTAACATGATGATGTACACCCTGTCACTGATGTTTGGTACCGCTGGTTTGCCTCACGTGATCATCCGTTTTTTCACCGTGCCGAAAGTATCCGATGCGCGTAAATCTGCTGGCTGGGCATTACTGTTCATTGCCATCCTCTATACCACCGCACCAGCGGTTGGCTCTATGGCCCGTCTGAATCTGACCAATACCATTCAGAACCCTGAATTCTCAGTAGGCGATCCGCAAGCCAACCTGGAATACGAAAAACGTCCGGATTGGTTCAAGAATTGGGAAACTACAGGTCTGCTGCAGTTTGAAGATAAAAACGGTGATGGTCGTATCCAGTATTATGATGATACAAACCCTGAGTTCGCCGCCAAAGCTGAATCATACGGCTGGAAAGGCAACGAAATGGTCAAGGTTGACCGGGACATCATGGTCTTGGCTAACCCCGAAATTGCCAACCTGCCTAACTGGGTCATTGCACTGGTAGCCGCTGGTGGCTTGGCAGCTGCGCTGTCGACAGCAGCCGGCTTGTTGCTGGCTATCTCTTCGGCTATCTCTCACGACTTGCTAAAAAGCACCTTTATGCCAGACATCAGTGAGAAGCAGGAACTCATGGCTGCTCGTATCGCCATGGCAGGTGCCATTTTGGTAGCGGGTTACCTCGGTCTGAATCCGCCCGGATTCGCGGCTCAGGTAGTAGCTCTGGCCTTTGGTCTGGCAGCGTCCTCGATCTTCCCGGCATTGATGATGGGTATCTTCAGCACCAAGATCAACAACACTGGTGCAGTCGCCGGTATGCTTGCTGGTCTGCTGTCTACTCTAGTATACATTTTCACCTACAAAGGCTGGTTCTTTGTTGCTGGCACCGAAATGTTGCCAAACACACCGGACAACTGGTTCCTTGGTATTGCACCAGAAGCCTTTGGTGCTATGGGTGCGCTGATCAACTTTGTTGTTGCCTTTGCGGTAACCAGCATGACAGCTCCCGTACCTAAACATATTGAGGAAATGGTCGAAAGTATCCGTGTTCCCAAAGGCGCTGGCGCTGCTCAAGATCACTAAGATGTAATAAGCGAACTTTCGTTATAACCCGGTTTCGGCCGGGTTTTTTTATGCTTGTTGTTTGGTTTTGTGGATACACGGTAAGCGTCCGGCGAGCGCACCTTGCCAGGTATAACTGGCCTCCAGTTATAGGCAATAGCTCGGTTTTTCTGCGTCGGCAACCAGGCCAATGCATCTTTCAGGCAGGCATACGGATCGTACCCGTCAGCTTGGCTGACTGGATCAGTGTCATGACCGTTGTGGCACGTTGATCACTGTGCAGAGATCCCGTAAACAGCCTATTAGAACGGTCCAGGGCTGGATCTGGTTTTCCACCCATTTATTATCGATGGGCAACGTGCTTGAACTGGCAGCCATGAGTAATGAGTGCTTTCCAGCTGGTGAGTCAGGTTACGGGGCAGTTCCTGTTGTAGAGGTTTGCGCTTGAGCGTTTGCTTGGGCCGGGACGCTGTCTGCTCCTCGGTCATGACCTCTGCCAGATCGGCCTCGACCGCCGCTGATCACTATCAATCAGTTTTACCCAGCAGTTGCCCCTGCATCGCAGTACACCAGGGCCCGTTCTTTATGCTCGACACGATCGAACAATTCCATGGCGAGGGCAACTGCTCACCGCGCCAGGCTTCGCCCCAGTGGAACTCGTGAAACCGAGCTTCCAGTCCGGCGTTATTCGTCGCTTATTTAGTTCGCTAAACGTAAGCGACCGGTAATCACACCTTGATGGCCGGTTTCCAGTTGTACGGCAGCAGCTCTTCGATGGCGTTGTTCTTCTGCGTTGGCAGTCGAGTCAGCACATCTTTCAGGTAGGCATAAGGATCATGGCCATTCAGCTTGGCTGATTGGATCAGACTCATGATCGCGGCAGCGCGTTGACCACTGCGCAACGATCCAGCGAACAGCCAGTTGGAGCGACCTAAAGCCCAGGGGCGGATCTGGTTTTCCACCCGGTTGTTATCGATCGGGACGCTGCCATCATCGAGGTAGCGCGTCAGCGCACCCCAGCGTTTCAGGCTGTAATCCAATGCCCTGGCGGTGCCGGAGCCATCCGGCACTTTTGTTCGGTGGGCAAGCATCCACTGATGCAAGGCATCGGCTAGTGGGCAGGCTTTGGCTGCCCGGATGGCCTGCCGTTTGTCCGGCGGTAAGTCCTTGGTTTACCGCTCTACTTCGTAGAGATGTTTGATGTACTCAAGGGCCTGGGCAGCCAAGGTGCTCTGGTTGGCCTGGTGCAGGTCATAGAACTTGCGGCGGGCATGGGCCATGCAGCCGATTTCTACGATGCCCTTGCCGAACCCGGCTTTGTAGCCAGAATAATCATCACAGACCAGCTTGCCTTGCCAGTCACCCAGGAAGGCGCGGGCGTGTTCGCCGGCACGGCTCGGAGCAAATTCGTACACCGTTGCTTTCAGGTCATTGAACCCGGTGCTGCAATAGGCCCACACATAGGCTTTGTGGGTTTTCTTCTTGCCCGGCGCCAACGTGCTGACCGGAGTCTCATCGACATGCCGTACCGGATGTGCCAGTAACTCGCGGCGCAGCGCATCCACTAGCGGTTGCAGCTGTACGCCGCAGGCGCCCACCCATTCGGCCAAAGTGGAGCGCGGGATTTCGAGACCGGCGCGACCGAAGATACGTTCTTGG
This sequence comes from Oceanobacter antarcticus, assembly GCF_044962685.1. Taxonomy (NCBI): domain Bacteria; kingdom Pseudomonadati; phylum Pseudomonadota; class Gammaproteobacteria; order Oceanospirillales; family Oceanospirillaceae; genus Oceanobacter; species Oceanobacter antarcticus. The sequence goes on along the minus strand of NZ_JBBKTX010000027.1, from coordinate 1,466 downwards.
CGGTACAGCGGCAGATGATCGGCATACTTGGCGACCAGCACCTGAGCCAACAGCCCCGAAGTAGGGATGCCCTTGTCGATGATCTGTGCTGGAACCGGTGCCTGGATCAAGGTTTCACCGTTGTCGCAGGCCCACTTGCCGCGGATATGGCGCTCTACGCTGAACTCGCCGGGAATGTAGTCCAGCTTTTCACTGACGTCTTCACCGATGCGCTTGAGCTGGCAGCCACAACGACACTGCGTGTTGTCAGGCTCGTGGTGGATCAAGGTGCGGGGCAATTCAGGCGGCAGCGGGGTGCGCTTGGGTTGTTGCTTCGGCTTGGAGGTCTGGCCGTTAGCGGCCATCGCCTGCTCAAGCTCGACGTCAATGGCGGCCAGATCGCTGTCGACCAGCTCATCCAGCAGCAAGCCTTGCAGCGCATTCGATTGCTCACTGCGCCGGGCAAACTTGTGGCGCTTGAGGATAGCCAGTTCGAGCGTCAGCTTGTCGTTCAGTGTATTCTGTTCACCAGCGCTCGATCTTTAGCCGCCAGCGTGGCCATCAGCTCTGCGGTCAAGACGCGGAGTTGGTTGGCGGAGAGCTGGTTGAGATCAGGCTGCCGGGTCATGGCAATAGTATGCCAACCCTGTGTCCGGCTCGGAATTCACCCTTCGGGTTATGGTCACCAGCAGCAGAATATGATTACAACACTGAGATGATCCCAGCCTCACCAATACGTTGCCATGGTAGGCCCTGGGCCAGGGCAACCAACTGCTCGTCTGTCAGGTTCACTCGGTCACCGCGCTTGTTGGCAAACAGATACGCACAGTGTGGTCTGGCAGCACCGAAGACCTGGATAACACGTGCCAAGGCCGTATCCGGACCGGCGCGCATATCCAGCGGTTCGGTGGCGAGCCAGATCTCATCGATGCGGATCACCGCAACAGATCGCGTAACAAGGCCGCGCACTGATGCGCCTGGTCGGCAGGCCACTCCACGACAACAGCGCCACCGACATGGGGTATCTCGATACGGATACTGTTGCGCGGGTTACCGTGTGCAGTAGTTGGCGGGGCTGGCAGGTTAACCAGAACGAACGCCGGCACTGAAGTAAGCGGGTTATCGGTTCGTCGCGACTCACTGATCCAGCGTCGCACCAGATTGGCGTTGAGACCATTATCCAGGGCAATGCGTGCTACGGACGCACCCGGTTCATAGCAGGTGGCGACGATGCTGGCCTTGAAGTCTGGGGAATAGCGACGGCGTTTTTGGTAAGGCTTGGTTACGCTTAGAGTGCTCATATTAAGTGTCCACTAGAAAATAGGTGGACACTATCCTGACGTCAGCTGCGCCGGGCTCAAGATGAGATTACCGGTCGCTTACCTTGGACAAGTATCCTGACATCAAGAAGTGACTTTCAGTAAGACATAACGTAAAAAACCCCGCCCTGCAGCGCAGGACGGGGTGTTCTGTTTAAGAGCTTGACG
>NZ_JBBKTX010000026.1:0-58846 GCF_044962685.1 Oceanobacter antarcticus | reverse complement strand
ATCCTGATGCAGCGTGAGCGTACCGGGTTGTATGTCATAACGTTCATGCGCTTCCATGATCAGCTGGCTGGACAGCGCACTGTTTTCCTTGCGTGACAGCATCCAGGCCACAATGTAACGGCTGAACAGATCCATGACCACGTACAAGGACAGGTATTCACCGCGCTTCCTGGTCGGCAGCTTGGCAATGTCCCAGGTCCAGACTTGATTGGGCGCGGTCGCCTTCAGCCGTGGAATGGCATGCGACTGGCGCGGACGCTGAAGACGGCGTTCGCCGTTGAGTCCATCGGCTCGCAGCAGTCGGTGCATCGTGCTGATGGAGCACAGGTAGGTGCCTTGTTGCAGCAGGCTGTAATACACCTGCGCCGGTGGTTGATCCTGATACTCAGTGCTGCTCAATACCGCTTTTGCCTGAGTACGCTCTTCGACACTCAGGGCCCGTGGCTGTTGGGTATCCTTGCGCTTTCGGCGGTGTGGGCTCACCGGCCCGCAAAAATGATAACGGGCGCGTATGGCACGAAAGGTATTACGACAAATATCCAGCACGTGACAAGCAAGGCGTTCAGAAATACCGGAGGGTAATGGTGCCTGCAGCAACTGATTCATGACGCGTCCTCGTCGAGCATGTCCAGTAGATCCAAGGCTTTTTTTTGGAGCGTCAGGCAGCCATTCTGAATCTCGATCTGCTTGCGTAGCCGGTCGTTCTCTTTTTCGAGCTGTTCGATACGTTTTTGCTCAGCGGTCTTCTTCGGCGCTGGACCTGGGGCGGATTTTTTCAGACCATCCAGCCCTCGCTCATCCCGTTCCCGACGCCATTGAGACAGTTGATTGGAATACAATTTTTCACGGCGCAGTAGTTCCCCTAACTCACCATGCTGGCAGGCCTCGGCTTGCTGGATGATGGATAACTTGTATTCGGTACTGAAGGCTCTGCGCACCCGCTTTTCCAGTGCGGGACTGGGTTCAACTTTGGGATTAACAGTGGTAGCAGGTTTTGGCATGGTCATTCTCCTGAGCGCCCTGATTTAGATGTTATCTCAAAATCCACTGGCTCAGGCTTAGGTTGACATACAGGGGGGCCAACTATTTAATTCAGCATTCTATAAATGCGGATGATGTAATCGGAGAGTGTCATGACCAATCCAGAAATATCGAAAAATGTCGTAGCGGCGAATATTCAAACGAATTATCACGACAGTGGCGAAGGGCCTGTGGTTATTCTGATTCATGGCTCTGGCCCTGGTGTGACCGCTTATGCCAATTGGCGGTTGAATATGCCAGCTATTAGTGAACATTTTCGTGTTATCGCCCCAGATATGGTCGGTTTCGGATTCACCGAACGGCCTGCTGATTTCGAATACCGCATGGAGAATTGGGTTGATCATATTATTGGGCTGATGGATGCCCTGGATATTGAAAAAGCCCATGTTGTTGGCAATTCCTTTGGCGGCGCCTTGGCCATTGCTGCTGCGGTAAAATACCCGGAAAGGGTGGATCGAATGATTCTCATGGGTTCTGCCGGTACAAAATTTGAGCTCACGGATGGCTTGAATGCAGTTTGGGGCTATGAGCCATCGATTGCGAATATGCGTAAACTGCTTGATGTTTTTGCCTATGATCGCTCGCTTGTGACCGATGAATTAGCTGAACTGCGTTATAACGCCAGTATTCAGCCCGGATTTCAGGAGTCTTTTGCGCGTATGTTCCCAGCGCCGCGCCAGCGTTGGGTCGATGCCCTGGCCAGTTCGGATGAAGCGCTACGAGCACTGGCTAACGACACGCTGATTGTGCATGGACGCGAAGATTTTGTCGTGCCGCTGTCTGCCGGTCTTCGTCTGGCAGAACTTATTGAGCGGGCAGAATTGCATGTATTTGGTCGTTGCGGGCATTGGACTCAAATAGAACATAAAGACCGCTTTAATCAGCTTGTCGTCGATTTTTTAAAAGGAGCATAAGCTGCTGACCGGCAGCGGTTTTTAAAACGATTGCTGTCGTGATTTTAAACCAGAATGATTAAACATCGGCGAAAGGTACTCGTTTATTATTCATAAACGGTACTGTATTGCCGATTTTTTTTTGCCCTCTACCGAACAGGGAGTTTCCTGCTGTTTTTATGGCGGATCAATCCAAAGTCGGGATATCATTTTGTCAAAAATGGTTGACTGATTCTTGCCGGGTAATCCCCTTTTTTTGCTGCTTATTTTTAACATCCAAAGCACCCCAATAAACCGTAAAATCCCGCTTTTTAGCCATAAACCGAAGCCTATTTGTGCCATATATCCACGATCTGGAAGCACCTCTGCGACCGTGCTTGAGGCAATCTGGATAATCAATCCATTGCCGTCATCCGACGTTAAAAAAACAATTTTTCTCATCGAATATTGACCTGGCACTAAGTCAATGATGCTCGTCAAAATACAATACATCATGCAAAATCAGTATTGGACTCTTGCCTATTAGGTATTAGATCGGAATGGTGTCGCTGGATACCTTAATCGTCTAACTGGTAAACAATAACAAGAGGTATCAACTGATGGCGATTCAAGGTGTATTGCGGCCGGGTCATGCTCAGATCCGGGTGCTGAATCTCGAACAGGGCGTTCATTTCTATCGGGATGTGTTGGGCTTGCTGGAAACCGGCCGGGATGATCAAGGCCGGGTCTATTTCAAGGCCTGGGATGAACAGGATCATAACAGTGTGGTGATTCGTGAAGCTGATCGTGCCGGGATCGATTTTTTTGCTTTCAAGGTGCTGGATAACGACACCCTGCTCCATTTTGAGCGCGCATTAAACGACTATGGTCTGGAAACCAGTCGTATGCCTGCTGGCGAGATGCTGGAAACCGGCGAGCGGGTGCGTTTCACTTTACCTACTGGTCATCTGATCGAACTGTACGCCGACAAGACGTGGGTGGGCAACGACAGCGCTGAGTTGAATCCGGCACCCTGGAATGCCAACGCCGAAAAAGGCATCGCCCCTATTCGTATGGATCACTGCTTGCTGTATGGCCCGGATACTGCGGCTGCCAAAAAGATTCTGATTGAGGTGCTGGGCTTTCAGTTGGTTGAGCGCACCCTGACCCCGGATCGGGAGGGTGAAATTGCGCTCTGGCTCAGCTGTTCCAACAAGGCCCATGATATCGCCTTTGTTGAACATTCCGAGCCTGGCAAGCTGCACCATGTCGCCTTCCAGCTGGAAAGCTGGGAGAAGGTATTACGTGCGGCTGACATTATGGCGATGAACGATGTGCCGGTGGATATTGGCCCCACTCGCCATGGTATTACCCGAGGTTGCACCATTTACGCCTGGGATCCTTCCGGTAACCGGTTCGAAACCTTTATGGGCGGTTATCAGACCTATCCGGATCACAAACCGATCACCTGGACATTTGAAGGGCTGGGCGAGGGCGGTGGTCTGGATTACGCGCATCGCAAGTTACACGACACGTTTCTAACGGTTGTTACCTGATATTTTTGCAGACGGCCAGCGGGGTAAACACCCCGTTTTCTGGCCTGCGGCTGCGGCTTTTTCGGCTCGGTTAAACTCATTACCCGACTGTGCACAAAACGGATAAACCTTATCCGGCTCTGGATAGTTCGTATTTCGTCAGGCTTTTAACCTGAACATCAATACGGAGGGTCCATTGATGAACGAGCAACTGATAACAAAAATCCAGAGCATGATGGAAGAAGACAAGGAACAGGGCCTGTTTCGCTGTCGCCGTGACATGTTTACCGATCCTGAGCTGTTCGAGTTGGAGATGAAGCACATCTTCGAAGGCAACTGGATCTATCTGGCCCATGAGAGCCAGATTGCCGAAAACAACGATTTTTTCACCACCTATATGGGTCGCCAGCCGGTATTTATTGCCCGTAACAAGGACGGTGAACTGAACTGCTTTATCAATGCCTGTTCCCACCGGGGCGCGGTGTTGTGCCGTACCAAAAAGGGCAACAAGTCGGTTCTTACCTGTCCATTCCATGGCTGGAGCTTTAATAACTCCGGCAAACTGTTGAAAGTAAAAGATCCGAAAGAAGCCGGTTACCCGGATTCCTTCAACTGCGAAGGCTCCCACGACCTGGCCAAGGTCGCCCGCTTTGAATCCTATCGTGGTTTCCTGTTTGGCTCGCTGCGAGAAGACGTCAAACCACTGACCGAACACCTGGGCGAAGCGGCCAAGATCATCGACATGATTGTCGATCAGTCACCGCAGGGGCTGGAAGTAGTCAAGGGCGCATCCAGCTATATCTACGATGGTAACTGGAAGGTTCAGGCTGAAAACGGTGCCGATGGCTACCACGTGTCGTCCGTGCACTGGAACTATGTGGCGACCACCGCACGCCGTAAAAATGGCATGTCCGACGATGACGTCAAAGCCATGGATGCGTCGACCTGGAACAAACAGAAAGGCGGCTTCTACGCCTTCGAGCAAGGCCACATTCTGCTGTGGATGCAATGGCCTAACCCGCAAGATCGCCCGCTGTATGAAAAACGTGACGAGCTGGTTGCCCAGTATGGTGCAGCGCGGGCCGACTGGATGATCGGTAACTTGCGTAACCTCTGTCTGTACCCGAACGTCTTTCTGATGGATCAGTTCAGCTCGCAGATTCGTCACTTCCGCCCGATTTCAGTCGATAAAACCGAAGTCACCATCTACTGCATCGCACCCAAAGGCGAGAGTGCCGACGCCCGTGCCCACCGCATTCGCCAGTATGAAGACTTCTTTAATGCCTCAGGCATGGCGACGCCGGATGATCTGGAAGAATTCCGTGCCTGTCAGGAAGGCTTCAAAGCCGGTGGGCTGCCATGGAACGACATGTGCCGGGGTGCCACCCACTGGATCAACGGCCCGGACGACGCGGCCAAAGCCCTTGACCTCAAGCCGGTGATGAGTGGTGCCAAATCGGAAGACGAAGGTTTGTACACCATTCAGCACCGTTACTGGGTGGATTACCTGTCTGCCTGTGTCGACAAAACCGGTTCGGATAAAGCCAAAGGCTAAGGAGCAACATAATGAGCTTTGAATACCAACAGATTCTGAACTTCCTGTACTCCGAAGCCCGTGCGCTGGACGACAAGCAATGGGATCAGTGGCTGGAACACTACGACCCGGAAGCAGAGTTCTGGATTCCCAGCTGGGATGACGATGGCGAACTGGTGACCGACCCGCAAGCCCATGTCTCGCTGATGTACTACCGTCGTCGCGACGGTCTCGAAGACCGGGTGTTCCGTATCAAGACTGAACGCTCCAGTGCCTCCAGCTTGCCGGAGCCGCGTACCAGCCATAACACCAGCAATGTTGAAATACTTGCCGACCATGGCGACAGCTGTGATATCCGCTACAACTGGTGTACCCACAGCGTGCGCTACAACACCGTGGATTCCTATTTCGGCAACGCTTTTGTGACGCTGAAAAAGACCGACGCTGGTATTCGTATTCTGAAGAAAACCGTCGTGATCAAAAATGATTACATTCATCACGTCGTCGATATCTATCACGTGTAAGACGATGTCTGATGCTCGATAACAAGCACACAGGGTGCGCAGTGTTCACCCTGTGTGCTTGTTATCGGCGGCTTCAAGTGGAGTGGTGCAGCGGGCGATGGTCAAACCAGGCACCCGCCCGTGCATACCGCTCAATCGCCACTCTCTCGCAGAACCATAACGACAAAAGCCTTCAACAAAGGCTGGAGACACCGCTATGCCCAAAATAGCACTCAATTTTGAAGACGGGGTTACCCGTTTTATCGACGCCATGGCGGGTGAAACCGTTGCTGATGCCGCCTACCGCTCGCAAATCAATATCCCGATGGACTGTCGTGACGGTGCCTGTGGCACCTGCAAATGCCAGTGGGAATCCGGCCAGTTCGAAATGGATGATTACATCGAAGATGCGCTGTCAGATCAGGAAGCGGAAGCGGGCAAGGTGCTTACCTGTTGCATGGTGGCAGAAACGGATTGCGTGATTAACGTCCCGGCGCTGTCATCCCTGTGTGTACAGACCCAGATGGCAGATATTCATGCCGAGGTGGTGGCACTTAACCGACTGTCACCATCCACCTTCAGCTTTACCCTTGCCAGTGACCAGATTCGTGCCATGCATTTCTTGCCGGGACAATACGTCAACCTGCAAGTGCCCGGCACCGATCAAACCCGTGCCTACTCGTTCAGCTCGCTGGTGCAAGAAGACCGTGGTGCTGTGTCGTTCCTGATTCGGGTCGTGCCGGACGGCTTGATGAGCAGCTGGCTGGTCAACGACGCCAAGCCGGGCGATACCATGACATTGCGTGGCCCGTTCGGCAGCTTCTACCTGCGTGATGTCAAACGTCCGCTGTTGATGCTGGCCGGTGGTACCGGTTTGGCACCTTTTCTGGCGATGCTGGAAAAACTCGAACGCGACGGCTGCCCGCACCCCGTACATCTGATTTACGGCGTTACCAACGACGGTGACCTGGTTGAAATGGACAAGCTGGAAGACTTTGCCGCCCGGATCGACAACTTCAGTTTCACCGCCTGTGCCGCCAACCCGGATGCGGAATACCCGGTTAAAGGCTTCGTGACCCATCATATGGACGACGGCGTGCTACACAACGGCGACCTCGATATTTACCTCTGTGGGCCGCCGCCCATGGTGGATGCCGTCAACGGCTTTATGACCGATAAAGGCATCAAGCCAGTGAATTTCTATTACGAGAAATTTGCTTCCAGTTGAACATCGCCCGTTTGTGGTGGTGTGTTTTGCACACCACCTCGCTTCAGGAGAACACCTCATGCGTCCATCCCGTTTTGAAAACAAAGTCGTTATCGTCACCGGAGCTGCTCAAGGCATCGGCCGGGCGGTGGCGGAATCCATGGCGGCGGAAGGCGCGATACTGGCCTTGATTGATCTGTCGCCCATCGTCGAAGAAGTGGTCGAATCCTGCCTCGCTGCCGGTTCACCCAACACCCTCTACCGACTGGCCAATCTGGAGCAATTCAAAAGTGCCAACGACGCTATCCGTTCGGTCATTGAAGAGCTGGGTCGGGTCGATGTGCTGGTGAATAACGTCGGCGGCACCATCTGGGCCAAACCCTATGAAGCCTACAAACCGACCCAGATCGAAAAAGAAATCAGACGCTCGCTGTTTCCGACCTTGTGGGGTTGTCATGCGGTGCTCGATACCATGCAGGCACAACGCAGTGGCACCATCGTCAACGTCTCGTCGATTGCCACCCGTGGCCTGAACCGGGTGCCCTATGCGGCTGCCAAAGGCGGTGTGAATGCCTTGACCGCTTGTCTGGCGTATGAAAATGCCGAATACGGTATTCGGGTAAACGCTACCGCGCCGGGCGGCACCGACGTTGGCCCGCGTCGAATTCCGCGCAACACCAACAAACAAAGCAAGCAGGAAGAAATCTGGTATCAGCAGATTGTCGACCAGACCATCGATTCTACTCTGATGAAGCGCTACTCGACGCCGCAGGAACAGGCCAATGCCATTCTGTTTTTGGCATCGGATGAATCTTCCTACCTTACCGGTTCGGTGATTCCGGTCGGTGGTGGGGATTTGGGCTGACTCCCGGCATACGTTAATGGCATTTTTGATGCCATTCCGTTAGGTGGGGCAATAATGATGTAATAATTTACAGGATTGTCCCATTTGAACGTCTTTGGTGGAGAACTTAAACAGAATATTCAGTCTATACTTCAACAGTGACGCTAAATCCGTCATCTTGAACGTATCAACCACCGATTGCCGTTTAGCGCAATCTATCGAACCGGGGAGAGCTAATGATCAATCGTTGCATCATGCTGCGTATGCTCTTCTGTGTCTCCTTGTTGGGTGCCATCAGTGCGGTCAGTTGGCTGGATGCCCAGGGTGACCACGGCGCTTTCTGGAGTAGTCAGGTTGCGTTCAGTGATCCCCCCGCATTGCTGGATGGCGACAACGACCGCTATGTTCCACCTGCTCCGGTTACGTTATTCCTGCTGACGCTTGTGCTGATGGTTGTGCTGTTGCCTGCGATGGTGCCGGATTACCGGACGCAGCATCGCGCCAGCATTCGGGTTCGCGGCCCTCCTCGCCGTTTTTGATTGCTCTGGCCAATGGACAGCTTCCCCCGCTCCCTTTGGCCAGACTCCCGAATCTCACCCAACAATCAGAATATTGCCTGACCGATCAGTATCGCTGCGGTAACAGGCAAAAGAGGAGTATTTCCCATGCATAAATTGACTCTGCACCCAGTACAAAACGTCGATGAACTGGCCTTTCCTGAAAAACCCGTGCATATCTCACTGAACAGCCCAGCAAAGGCGTTTTTTACCGATTTTATCGACAGCGAACCGATGGTGATTGAATCCTCGGTGACTGCCGTCGAAGCTCGCAACATGATGATCAAGACCCATGTCCGCCTGAAGTTGGTGGTGGATGAGAATAACCGCTTTCTCGGTATCATTGATGCAGAGCATTTGTCGGATCAGTACATTCTGCTGCAAGCAACCAATACCGGCCTCAGCAGCCTGAAAGAAGTGCTGGTCTCGGAACTGATGACCCGCAAGAAAGATCTGACCGCGCTGAATTACTCCGAACTGGTGCTCTCAACCATTGGCGATGTGGTGAACTGCCTGCAAGATAACTATCAGCAACACTGTCTGGTGGTGGATCGTGAAAACCACAAAATCCGGGGCCTGTTCTCCGCCAGTGACATCTCTCGCAAGCTGCGCTTGCCGATTGATATTCATGAACAATCCAGCTTCGCACGGGTATTTTCAGCGGTATCCTGATGCGGCACCCCAGAAAAGGGGCTGTCTGCAAGGCGGGGTGAGATTCCGCCTTGCAGGCACGGCCAGCCATGGCCACTTTGATCTCTCCGGTTGTTATGGCCCGTAGACGTAGGCCGGGAACCAGTTGACCAGACCGGGGAAGATGATCAGCAACGCCAGGGCGGTCAGTTGCAGCAGAATAAACGGAATCACGCCTTTATATATGGTCGCTAACGATACTTCCGGCGGGCACACACCTTTCAGATAGAACAGCGAGAAACCCACCGGCGGTGTCAGGAACGAGGTCTGCAAGGTCAGCGCGACCAGCATCACAAACCACACCAGAGTCGGATTATCCATGACGCCGTAGCCGTTGATGGAAATTTCCAAGGCACTGATCACCGGCGCAACCAGCGGTAGAATAATCAGCGTGATTTCGATCCAGTCGAGGATAAAACCGAGTAAAAATACGATGCCAAGAATAAACAGAATGATGCCGTAGGGGCCAAACGGCAGGGCGGTCAGTAACGACTCGATGTATTCGTCACCGCCCAGTTCCCGCAGTACCAGTGCAAACATGGTGGCCCCGATAAAGATCGCGAAGATATAACCGCTGACGTTGAGAGTATCGTGCAGACATTCGCGCACGACCTTGATAGTCAGCCGTTTGTTTTGCCAGGCCAGGCCCATAGCCGCCGCTGCACCTACGGCAGAAGCTTCCGTCGGCGTGGCAATACCGGCAAAAATACTGCCGAGTACGGCCAGAATCATCGCCAATGTGGGTGCTACGGCCTTGAAAACATCGATCCAGACCTTGGCCGTCACTGGCTGAATGTTGTCGTCCAGTGGCATGGATGAGGGTTTAAACAGACCCCAGCCGAGAATGTAGACGATGTACAACACGCCCAGCAGCAGGCCGGGCATAACCGCTCCCATAAACAGGTCGCCAACCGACAACGCCAGCTGGTCGGCCATAATCACCAGCATGATGCTGGGAGGAATCAGGATACCCAGCGTCCCGGCGCTGGCAATGGTGCCGACGGTGACGGTTTTGTCATAACCCTGGCTCAACATGGCAGGCAGTGACATGACCCCCAGCAATACGACCGAGGCACCGACAATACCGGTGGATGCCGCCAGAATAATCCCGATCAGCACGACAGTAATGGCCAACCCGCCGCGTACTCGGCCAAACAGCGCCTGGAAGGATTTCATCAGATTTTCGGCGACACCAGACTTATCGAGCAGGTTGCCCATAAAGATAAACATCGGCAGTGCCACCAGAATCCAGTTGTCCATGATCTTGTAGGTGCGGTCAACGACCAACCCCACCGAGGTAAAGTCGATACCAATCAGGGTGTCGAGGTACGTATCCGACAGGTAGGCCAGCAGGGCAAACACAGTACCAACACCGCCCAATACCCAGGCGACCGGAAAACCGCTAAACAGCAGCAGGATAAAACTGGCGAACATGGCGATGATGAGGATTTCATTAATGTCCATCGTGGTGACCTCCGCTCAGATGACGTTGCAGCAGGATGGCTTCACGAAAGAGGCGGTTCAGTGCGGCGATGATCATTAACCCCATGGTGACGGGAATCAGGGTTTTGATCAGCCAGCGCCAGGGCAGCCCGGCGGGTGCAATCGAGCGCTCATTAATGCGCCACGACTGATAGACAAAATCCAGCCCGTGATAAAACACCAGCGACAAAAACGGCAGCAACAATAACGTCAGCCCGAGAATTTCTACCAGATGTTTGGCTGTTGGGCCGAACTGACCGTGCAGGACATCCACCCGCACGTGGCTGTTGTTGGCCTGGGCATACACGACACCGGCAAAGACGCCGATGGCGTATAAGTGCCATTGCAGTTCTTCCAGCGCGATCATGCCGGCACTGAAGCCGCGACGCAGCATGACCTGGGTGAGAATCACCACCATCAGGATGGCGAAGATCCAGGCGACGGCTTGACTGAGCCGGATCAGCAGCCGATCGACGGTGTCGGCAAATGGCACCGGAAGGGCAGTATCTGGGTGCTGGTTCATGGGTGTTCCTGCGAGTGTTCGTTGATAAAGCGTTGATGCGAAAAACAAAACAGGGTGCCTGGCAGACACCCTGTCGGCAGCAACTCAGCTGCGGCCCGGTAGGCTCGTATCAATCGCGAGGCAGAAAGGCGCGGCTGGACCACAACTTGTAGTTGCTGCGGAAGGTTTGCAGATCGTCATAGACCGCCGCGAAGGTCGGATCCTTGCGCTGTTCGGTGGCGACTTCTTCCCATGCGCCTTCAAAGGCATCTAGCATTTCTTTCGGCCACTCGTGCACGGTTACGCCGCGCTCCTCAATGTTGGCGCGGATCGCTTCAAACTGAATGTATTCAGACTCTGCCACCGAGTTGGTGACCGATGCCTTACAGGTGGTTGATACCACGGCGCGCTGCTGGTCGGTCATGCCTTTCCAGGTATCGCCGTTGACCAATAATTCAAAGAAGGTGGCCTGCTGATGCCAGCCAGGAAAGTAGTTGTGCTTGGCAACCTTGTAGAAACCGAGCTTCTGGTCGATCGCCGGTTGCGAAAATTCGGTGGCATCAATGGCTCCTTTTTCCAATGCACCAAAGATTTCACCACCTGGAATCAGTGAGGTGGAGACCCCCAGCTTGGCCAGTACTTCACCACCCAGACCATAGAAACGCATGTTCAGACCTTTGAGGTCTTCAAGGGAGTTGACCGGCTTTTTGAACCAGCCAGAGGTTTCCGGGCTGATCAGTGCGCAGGGCTCAACGTGGACGTTGTAACCGGCATCATCGTACATTTTTTGATACAGCTTGAGACCGTTGCCATAGTACATCCAGGCGGCAAATTCCGGCGCTTCCGGGCCAAACGGGATGGTTGAAAAGATGGCGGCGGCAGGCATTTTGCCAGCCCAGTAACCGGCGATGGAGTAACCTGAGTTAACTTTGCCAGTGGATACCGCATCGAGGATTTGCAGCGGAGCGACCAGTTTACCCGGCTCATACAGTTTCATTTTGACTTCGCCACCCGAGACAATCGGTAGTTGTTCAGCAACCCACGCGATGGGTGTTCCCAGGGCTGGCAGGTTAGAGCCAAAAGCAATCGGGGTTTTCAGTAAGACAGGTTTTGCCTGTACGGCAGTGCAGCAGAGCGCCAGCGCTGATGTGGCCACCAGAGTCGTAAGAGTGCGTTTCATAGCCTGATCCTGATTATTATTTTTTCAGTAGCTGTACGTCCATTGGTTGAAAAAATGGCACGCCAGAGTGTGTGAAAAACTATAGGGAGGCGGCCTGGGGCATCCTACCCTTCTTTGGTAGGGGAATTTGCCAAGACCTACCAAAGTAGGTTGAGCGGGAGAAATAACCTGTATACAAGAGAGATCAGGCCGATTCCGATTCACGTTTTGTGGGGTAAACAATAATAATGGCCTCAGTAATAATGACTTCAGTATCAACAGACCGCGTGACGACTTGCGCGAGTAGAGGCCGATTCCATGGATAGCCTGATTCATCAGGTCTGGTTTGTCGGTGGGCTGTCACTGATGTACGTCGGCTTTTTGTTTGTGATCGCCATTTGGGGGTCACGCTGGATGCGGCCTTCCTGGCAGCCTTATGTGTACAGTCTGACGCTGGCCATTTTTTGCACCACCTGGGCGTTTTACGGCACGGTACAACAGGCGCTGACCCATGGCTGGATTTTGGCACCGACCTACGCCGGAGCCATCCTCCTGATTACTGTGGGCTGGAAGGTCATGGATCGGATTATCCAGATCGCCCGGCAGGAAAACAGCACCACAATTTCCGATTTTATCTCGGCCCGCTTCGGTCATAGCCGGGGCGTGGGCATTCTGGTGGCGCTACTGTGTTTGCTGGGGGTGGTGCCTTATATCGCGTTGCAGCTCAAGGCGGTGTCTGCCAGTTTCCAGCTGCTAACGCTGACCAGTTCGGTCGAATTAAGCTGGTACAGCGACCCGACGCTGATCATCGCTGGCATCATGGCCATTTTCAGTATTCTGTTTGGTACCCGTACGGTGGATTCCAGCGAAAGCCATCAGGGCATGATGCTGGCAATTGCGTTCGAATCGCTGGTCAAGCTGGTGGCACTGACCGCCGTCGGGCTGTTTGCTGTGTATGGTCTGTACGACGGCTTTGCCGATCTGGTGAACAAGGCCATGGCAGAAGGTGATATTGCCCGTACCCTGACGGATTATGCCGATCCCAGTGTCTATCTGACCCATGCCTTGCTGGGGGGGATCGCCATTATTGCCTTGCCGCGTCACTTCCACGTAGCGGTAGTGGAATACCGCTCGCAGCGCGATATTCGTGCCGCCCGCTGGATGTTTCCGCTCTACTTGCTGGCGATCAATCTGTTTGTATTGCCACTCGGCATGGTGGCGATGCTGAATCAGGATCTGCTGGAATCCTTCACCTATATCACGCTGGAACTGCCACTGGCATTTCATCAGGAATGGCTGGCGTTGCTGGCTTATATCGGCGGGCTGTCGGCGGGGACGTCGATGGTGATTATCTCCTCAATCACCCTGGCGACCATGGTGTGTAATGAAATCGTCTTGCCCATTCTGATCAAGTTTGGCTGGCAGGGTAACGGCACTGGCATCAAGCTGCGGGTGTTGCTGATCCGCCGGGTGGCGATTGTCGGTGTGCTGGCGCTGGCCTTTATTTATTACCGTTTGCTGTCGCAGTTTCACAGCTTGTCGGAAATCGGCTTGCTGGCCTTTGTTGCTATCGCCCAGTTTGCGCCAGCGATACTGGTCGGAATGATCTGGCACGGTGCCAATCGTATGGGGGCTTACTGGGGGATCGGCACCGGGTTTGCGGTGTGGTCTTACACGCTGTTCCTGCCGGTAGTATCGGATATGGGCTGGGTGGATCCGGCCTTTCTTGACGGGCCATGGGGGTTGGCGTTTTTACAACCCCACGGCTTGCTGGGGCTGAATGAACTCAACCCGATTGTGCACGGCACCTTCTGGAGCCTGATGCTGAATACCCTGATGCTGGTGATTGCGTCGCTCTATCACAAACCCAGTTTTGCCGACACCGAACAAGCCCAGCGTTTTGTTTACAGTACCGGCTCATCGGGTCAGCTCAGTTCGCGGCGTTATGCCATTCGGGCCCAGGATTTACGTGCGTTGCTGCAGCGGTTTATCAATCCGGCCAAGGTCAACGCGTTTTTTGAAGATTTCAGCAATCCGCTCACCGGTCGGATATTGCATCGTGGCGAAGTGGATGAACCCATGCTCAAAGAAGCGGATCGTTTGCTCAGTTCGGTGGTGGGACGCAAGGGGTCGGCGCTGCTGTTACGTAATCTGGTTGAGGACGATACCGGCCAGTACACCACGCTGAATAATCTGGTTGAGGAAGTCTCCGAGGTAGTGCTGTTCAATCGCGACCTGCTCAATTCCATTCTGCACAGCCTCAATCAGGGCATCACGGTGGTGGATGAACACCTGACGTTGGTGGCCTGGAATCAGCGCTTTGCCAGCTTGTACGGTTTCCCCCAAGGGTATTTGTACGTCGGCCAGTCGGTCGAGGCACTGCTGGGGCATATTGCCCGTTCCGGCGGCTATGGTGACCAGAATGTTGACGCACTGGTGGCGCAACGCTTCAGGGAGTTACGCAATCGGGAGATACTGCATTACGTGCGTAAAACCCGTGATGGTCGTTCGATCGAACTGAGTGGCACCCCGATTGGCGAAAATCTCTACATCACGGTGTACAGCGACATTACCGAATATCGCCATATCGAAGACCAGTTACGCAGCGCCAACGAAGTGCTGGAACAGCGGGTCGAAGAGCGCACCCGTAAACTCACCGAACTGAATAATGACCTGCAAAAGGCCAGCCGTAACAAGACCCGCTTTCTGGCCGCTGCCGGGCACGATCTGGTGCAGCCATTAAATTCGGCGTCGCTGTTTTCAGCGTCGATACTGAACAAACTGGAGCGCAAGCAGGCAACCAGTCCCGGTGCGGTGGATGAAATCATGCCGGTGGCCCAGCATCTGGATCAGTCGCTGCACTCCGCTGAGTCATTACTGAACGAGTTACTGGAAATCTCCAAACTGGATGCCGATATCGTCCGCCCCCGCCGCCAGGTGTTTGCGCTGTGTCGGGTGCTGGACTCGCTGGTGGATGAGTTCCGCCCGCTGGCGGAACAGAAAGGTATCGAACTTCACTATCTGCGCAGCAGCGCCAGAGTGGATTCCGACCCGGTACTGTTGCGGCGTATCGTACAAAACCTGCTGAGCAACGCGCTGCGCTACACCCGTCAGGGGAAGATACTGGTTGGCACTCGACGTCAGCAACAGGGCGTACAGGTGCAGGTACTGGATACCGGCATCGGCATACCGGCCCATGAACTCGATATGATTTTTGAAGAATTTCATCGCCTTGAAGGAGTCCGTAATGGCGTTGAGCCTCATGCTCCGGCGAATACCAAAGGCTTGGGGCTGGGATTATCGATTGTACGGCGTTTGTGTTTGTTGCTGGATCACCCTATGAGGGTGGTTTCCGAACCGGAGCAGGGCAGTTGCTTCAGTGTGTCGATTCCAACGACCGTCGCACCATTAACGGCCACGCCGTCTGCTCGTGATGATCAAGGCGAACGCGGTTCCGGGCTGGTGCTCTGCATCGATAACGAACAGCAGATTATTGATGGCATGGCCATGTTGCTGGGCGACTGGGGCTATCAGGTGATTACCGCCAACAGCTTTAACCGCGCCCGCAAAGCCCTTGCCGGGCAGATACCGGATCTGGTGATCATCGACTACCACCTGGATCAGGGTGTCACCGGGCTGGATGTGATGGCCGGATTCCGCCAGGTCTGGCAGCGCCAGGTACCTTGCATGGTGATTACTGCCGACTACACCGATGAGGTCAAACAGCGGATAGAAGAACTGGGCTTCATGTTGTTACGCAAACCAGTGAAACCAATGGCGTTACGAGCACTGTTGAACAAGATGCTCTAGCAGGCTGTCGGGCTTAGGGCTGCGCTACTGCGAAAAGCTGAAGCTGGCTCTTTTTTGAGCAAATTCTGGTTAAATAGAACCACTATTCGCCTCAAAATTACGCAAACATCGCTCAAACCAGTCTTTCCCTCGCGACGAACGCCTCAGTCCGGAATATCCAGCTGCTGCACAATCAGTGCCGCCTGGGTGCGATTATTGATGTTCAGCTTGCGGAAAATATCGCTGATATGGGATTTGACTGTGGTTTCCTTGATGTTCAGCGTGTAGCCAATTTGCTTGTTCAGCGCCCCCTCGGCAATCAACTGCAACACCCGCAGTTGCTGGGGGGTCATCTGGCCCAGACGGGCCGTCATATCGTTGTTGGGCTGATCGGTAAATTCAGGAAAACTCAGCTTGCCTTCCATCACCTGCGCCAGCGCCTGACTGATACCTTCAATCGTGGTCGACTTCTGGATATAACCCAGTGCTCCCAGCTGGCGAACATTTTCAATCACCAGCCGGTCTTCACTGGCACTGACAACCACAATGGCCAGATGCGGAAACTCGGCCCGCAGTCGCATTAACCCCATCAGTCCGGTATTACCCGGCATACGCAGGTCGAGCAATAACAGGTCGGTGGCTTGTTGCCCAACCGTCTGCAGTACCTGATTAAAGTCCTCACATTCACTGCTGGAGCAGGGCATGCCGGTTTCAGCCAAGGCATCACTCAGTGCGCGGCGGAAGAGTGGGTGATCGTCAGCGATCAGAACCTGGTACATACATTATCCCGGTTTTTATAATTATCTCCGTGAATCTACTCCCGGCTTTCTGGGTCAGGCAAGCCTTTCCGGGAAGAAAGCACTCATATTCCTACTAAAGTAGGGCGACTATAGAAGGGAGACTATAGCAGGACGACTATAGCAGGGCTTTTAATATTATTAATAACCTTAACGAATTCATTGTCAGTGTTTTTTTATTAATAATAAAAACAATCAAAATAGGTGGCTGACTAGTGCTTTGGTAGCCGTCGGGATTTTTATTGCCGATTTTATAATCAATAACATATCCGGTTTTTTTCTCCCTACTATTTTACGGGATACCCGTCGGGAACCCTTGGATATAGTTTTTTGATCATTTGTGGCGCTGGCATGGCCAGAACGACCAATATCTGCAAATGGAAAATAACAAGCACAAAACAACTAACGGCAGGAAATACCATGCACAATAACAATAATGCAGGATGGTTCTCGATCACGGTTTTGGCGGCAGCGGTAATGGCAGCATCGGCCATGGCTCAGGCCGAGATTGAAAGCAGCAACAGCTTCAGTGGTTATGTCAAAACCGATATTCTGTTTGATGCCGAGAACGACGGCTCTGCAACCCATACCCGTGGACAGTCACTGATCACCCTGAATGAAAACGAAGCGGAAGACGAAGAGGGTGACCTGAACATGTCGTCACTGGAATCCCGCCTCAAGTTTGTCCACTCCAGCACCGGAACCCCCGCCGGTAACCTGAAAGCCGTGATTGAGGGTGACTTCTTCTCCGGCACGGCGCGGGTATTTAACCTGCGCCATGCTTACCTGCAGCAGGATAATCTTACCATTGGCCGCACCTGGAGTACCTTTATGGATCTGGGAGCACTGGCAGAAACCGCCGACTTTGGTGGCCCTGCTGCGCGTATTTTTTCACGTAAATCGCTGGTGAAATACGCCATCCCAATGGGGGATGACACCCTGGAACTGGCTGCTGAACAGCCGGTGAACTCGGAAGATCCGAACGTCCCGGATCTGGTTGCCAAGTACACCGCCAAAACCCGTTTCGGCCATCTTTCCGCCGGTGTGTTGGTGCAGAAAATCAATGTCGATGATGGCACCAAAGACGACAGTGCTACGGCGATTGCCGGACGATTCTCCGGTCGTATCAATATGGCGGGCGATCATCTCAAGTTTGCGCTGATCTCGGGTTCCGGCCTGGGTGGTTACATGAACTTTGGTGATGTGGCGGCCTACGATTTCAGCGGCGACAGCCTGGAGCTATCGAGGCAGACCGGCGTTAAAGTGGCCTATCAACACGTGTTTTCCCCGGCATTCCGTTCTACGTTGCGGCTGGCCAAAACCACCTCTGAAATTGATGGCAACGATATGGGTGACTTCTCTTCGATGCACCTGAACCTGATCTATAACGCCTACAAGCCACTGAAGTATGGCGTTGAGTTGATCAGGGCTACCAAGAAAAAAGCAGAGGGCAATACCTTTAGCGAAGACCTCAAATTGAGCCGCTTGCATCTGTTCGCCAAGCTGGCTTTTTAAACGCAGTTATTTGGGCAACTGGGTTGCAACTCACCGGTTACCCGACAGATATGTCGCTTGTAGCCCCGATATTGCCTGAGGGAGCAGGATTGCCCCTTCAAACGGAACAGGACGTTGGTATCAGGGCGGCACAAGGATGTTAAGCAAGGATGCAGGGCAAGGATGCCTCTTTTCTCGATGCTATTCAGGGACGTTATGCCGTCGTTTATTGCTGATACAAGGCCATCATCTTGTATGAGTTCTCCCTGAATTCATCCACCCAATGTGGCGGTGCGGTGACCCGAATATGATGATTCAGACCGTATACCCACCACTTGGTCTCCTGATCGTCGGGTACTCTGGCTTCCAGCTGATACCAGTCGCTGCCATCAAGCGGGGTAATCTTCTGTTCATCACCGAGTGGGGTTTCTTCAAGCCGTTGGGCGATAGCCGGAGCAATGTCTGCCTTGAGGATGATCTCTCCGGCGGGTGTCCAGCCAAAATTGGCGATGTACTCATCAATATTGAAGTGAATATGCTCGTCGATGCTGTCGTCTGACAGCTCGGCATTCGAGATTCGGTGTAATGCAAAAATGACCGGGTTGGTGTAGTCGTTCGCCGTCGCAATAAGGTAGTGAACATTACCCTTGCTCACCAGCCCCAGCGGTGAGAACCGCAGGGTTTTCGGGTGATCTGCGGTGCGTTTGGCGTACAGGGCCGTGAATTGTTTGCCGAGCAGCAGCGCCTGGGTCAGTGTCACCCAAACCTGATGATTAAATGCCGGTTTCTGCAATTGTTTTAATCCGGGGAGTACCCGAACTCGTTCAGGCCAGGCACTCAGGTGGCTGCCGTGGCGCTGGAGTACGGCTTCCGCTTCAGTAAACTGGGGCTCTATGCCCTGATAGACCTCGGCTGGTAATACTTGCTGCAAATAGGGCCGCGCCTGAAGGTAGCCCAATGCAATCACTGCCGTACTGGTCGGAGCAAGTTCCTTGCGACCTTTCAGAAAACGCCATGTCTGGCCTCTGCCCTGTTCACTGCAGTAGTAGGCGTAATGCTGCGACAGCTCAACCAGGTCTCGTTCAACGGTGCGCTTGTGGCAAGGGAAATGGGGATTGAGTTTTTCCCAGATGGCGCGGGTACTGACTGGCGGAGACGGTTCTTCCGGGATCATACGCAGCATTTCCATGCGACGTGCGAAGGTGGAGTAATCGTTAGACATGGTTCATATCCTTATGGGTCTTAGGCTCTATCCAGCCTGGCGAGTATAGCGCCAAATAAATGCAGGGTATGTTGTGCTTTTTTGACAGCAAACAGACCGGCTGATTGAGTGAATGTATCGGTCTGCAGGTGGGCCGATAGTGTGTCTTGCTGATCAACGTACAGCGCATAGGCATGACAGTCCGGGCAATATTCGGGTATCTCGCTCAGAGAGTTATACAGACTGTGCCAGCGACATTGTGAGCAGCTGGCGCGATAGACGAAGGATGGGCTGGTTTTTTTCATGGTCACTTCCTGTTTGATCCAGAGAATGGCCATTGTTGGGAGTGACTGCGTCAGTCTGCGTCGCTTGCGCGAAGAATCTTGCTGTTCAGGCGATGGTTGGATCAAACTTCACCATTCTCAGTGAAACGCCCTGTCCGGATCCGCATGCGGGGTGTTGTGGGGCGGGGTGTTGTGGGGGCTGAGGGTTAGAGACCCTCGGCTACCCGATTATGCATTTTTCCCAACCCTCAACTGGAAAATGTTACCCTCACAGTCACAGGCATCACATACTTGACGGCCACCAAACTCCCAGCTTTTTGGCGGATATATAGTGCCACCTTTTTCTTTGACTTTTTCCCCAATTAGTTCGAGGCGAGTATCGATAAAGAATGTTGGCTTTAGCGGCGTATTCTCTCTGGGCTCATGTGAATTAAGCGCCGTTTTAGAAATCTCCGTTTCAAGTAACACCAGCTCAAAATCTCCATCAACCAGTAACATATATGAACTGTCACTTTCGACGGCATCAAGCCCGAAGACGTGAGAATAGAATTCGGCTAATCGACCAATTGATGAAGCGTAAATAACCAACCCTGTTCTCATATGCTCTCCTTACGCACCTTCGAATGTATAACGTCCAAAGAAACGGTGCAGTTTACTGCGTCCGGTTGCTTGACTTGTTAAAAGTTGATTGCTCCAAACGTTCAGCAAGCCATATCTTGATAATGGATTGGCGAGTAACGCCAAGACGTGTTGCTTCTTTATCAAGGGATTCAATCATCCAGGTAGGAAAGTCTACGTTGACTCTCTTCTGAGTTTGATTGGGACGCTTAATTGTTGATAGATCGAGTTCATCGACGATATCCGATTGGTTATCGTCGAACTTCTTATCCAGTGATTTAGCTTTCATAGAGTACCACCTCAGATTCCCGGAACCGCCTGACGGGGATAATCCGAATCTTGTCTTTAGGGGACATCTATTTAATCCTGCACGGCTCTGCGCGAGTGTTGCCGTTGTTCAGGGCAAGGCGACGAATGCAGCGAAATGACGAGTCCTTTTCAAATTCGTCAACACCGCACTGGACGGCGGCAACCCGCGCCCTTCGGGGGCTGCCGGATGATCTCGACTCGGTGTCGCCGACTTTTGACTTGACCCGTCAGGCCTGCAAGTCGGCTTCGTGATTCGAAACCATCCGGTGGCCCAGAGTGAGCACCGGATTAAATAGATGTCCCCTTTACGGTAAGTAATAATGGCAGATCAATGCTTCCCGTCGATCATGCCGACCACCAAAGCCCTTGGCTCATCCTCTGATTTAGCCATAACTTTAATAAAATCAGTGTCTTGCCAGATGGCTTGGGCTTGAAAAAAGTCAATCCCATGCTTTTTCTGGTTAGATTCACTCTTCTTTGGGTCAAATTCAAAAGAATACATAGGTATAGAAAATATACCGTCATGGGGGGCCCGGCAAGATGTAATTTTAGACTTTTAATGCCCAAACAGCCGCGCGGCTTTATCGCGTCGGCCTGCCTTGCCTTGTTATGGGTGTTTTGGCAGAATATACCAATATTTGGTACAGGAGGCACCCCATGGCTAGAAACACCAGTATTACACTTGGCCCCCACTTTGACGAGTTTATAGCCACACAGGTTGAAAATGGCCGCTACGGCTCGGCGAGCGAGGTGGTGCGTGCCGGGCTGCGCCTGCTTGAAGAAACGGAAAGCAAGCTTGAAAGGCTCCGGCGCCTGTTGGATGAAGGCGAGCAAAGCGGTATAGCGGACTACTCCCTTGAAAACGTTATTGCTGAGCTGGATAACGAAGCCCACTAATGCGCTCATATCTACTCACCGCCGCCGCTCGAAAAGACCTTATTGATATTGGCCGCTTTACCGCTGAAAAATGGGGAAAGCGGCAACGCGACAAATACCTCAAGCAGCTTGATGCTGCCTTCAAGCTGCTTGCTCGCCAACCTGAAATAGGCCGCGATGCGGATGAAATAAAGGCCAGGTACAAAAAGTTCAGTCAGGGCAGCCATATCATCTTTTACCGAGCTGGCATGGAATCCAAGATCGTTGTGATTCGAATCCTCCACAACAGTATGGATGTGGATCAGCACCTCTAAAACCCATAACGCCAAGCACAGGGGCCGGAGTGAAGGCGCTGTTTTTCAAGCGCCGCAACGGAGGTCCAAGCCACGAAGCGGCTGAGCCTGGTGCGATTTGTTATATTTGATGTATTACTAGATTTACCCATAAAACCATGACGCTTATAAATGCAAACCAAAAAGTATACATGCGGTGTAGTATGTGGTTGTAAGTTAAATGAATGTAGGCGTGAATATACCGAAAACCTACAAATAACCAAGCGGTAATTAAACCCAATTTGCTTTCAATGTTGAGAGCAAGATAGAGCGTGCAAGCAACATAGAACAATAAAGGGATTTCAAATTGATTGTTAAAACAACGAGTGCTTCTCGTTATAGCTTCTGGTGCTTCGTAGCCTTGCATTAGCCGGAAATATTTGGGACTAATTTCTTTAGATTTGACCGCAGATATACGTGCCTTAATTTCTACAATGCCTATAAAGAAGACAAGCAAAACCATAGCAAACATTGGGAAGATCAATTTAATTACCTTTTGTGATTACGGAAATAGTAAAATATAACGCATAGCTCACCGGAAAAATGGGAGCGCAGCGAGTATTTTTTCCGGTGTAGCTACTTGTTAGTTGCAATTTGCTAGCAGACTGACCTATAAAATCACATTCTTTCATAATAACAATCGACCAAACCTATTATAACTGGGACTTCATGCCCTCTTATCTTTACTAAATGTTTCTCAAAAAATTGTCTCGACTTTTCTGGCAATAACAAACCAGAAGTACTTCTAACATACTCCTCTTCTAAAGCTATTAGAGACCTAATTTTGTTTATTACATTCTCTCTATTCTTATTTTTGTTTAACATTAAAATATAAATACAGGCTTCTTGCCCTGTTACATGTTTTCTAACTGCTTGATGAAATGCCTCTTTAAAACTTCTATCTCCTGTCCACCACTTTAGTTCACCGTTAATAAATTCATATCTATTTTCAATATTTGTTATTTTAAAATCTAGCTTTCCATCAAAATGGAAAGTTTCCCCTTCAGCTTGAACAAAAATAACTTTTGCCAATATCAAATATAGATCTCGCAACAACTCTTCATCTAAGGATTGCAGTGATTCGGGATGTTGTGAGCAATAAAATGCAAAATCATGAATTGAAATAAACACTTTATTTGAAAAATCTTCAAGCCTTGCTTTAGGTTCAATTTCAGTTTTTGAATAGGATTGAATTTTTAACTTTTCAGCAAGAATTCTTTTAACCTTATCCACATTTATGGGTGTTAATGATGAAGGCGCCTTAATGTCTATAACCCCATTGTATGGCACAGTAGTTCTTGCGATTGGCTCAAGTTTCCCCGCGCCAAATTTGGGGACATAATATATATGGTAGCTTAAAATTAGGTCATCCGATATTTCTAGCTTTAGGTCTTCCTCTAATAGTGAATTAATCTTCTGTAATGACTCCAAGATCATTTTAAAACCTTCTTGGTTCTTAGATAGCTCTTCTCCTTTTTTGGTAAATAGCTCACCTTGAAACTGTAATGAAGAAAAATACGGAAGCTTATTAGTTTCTAAAGTTGAAAAAAACTCCTCTCCCTTAGTCTTAGTTTTATGAAACATAATGTATTGGCGACCATGGAAAGTAACTGGATATGGTTCACTGTCTTCGAGGGGAAGCAAGGCTGGTATATCTGCGTTTATTATTAGGAAATATTGCTCCGGATTTTCTTGGACTTTAACAAATTCACCTTCAGTTATAACCGAACTAAAAATTTTAACTCCCGGTGAACCAATAGTTAATTTATGAAACCTACTGCCTTTTTCTACAGTATTATCAGTTACTTCCACTCCGTCATGATTGACATTTGGAATGTTCGAGCTTGCATTCGCTCTCTCTGCTACATGTTGAGAGATAGGGCTCCCATGGCATTTTTTATACTTGAGATTACTTCCGCACGGACAAAGCTCATTTCTTCCAACTTTTTTACGCATAACTTTAATACTTCCAATTTGTACAGATATTCGCCGATGCAACTAACGCCAGCATAACCGGTGGAGCGAGCTGCCGCGCATTTTTGTACGCAAAAATCGCGACAGTTCGCGGAGTCCGAGTTGATGCTTTTGTTAGCTTTTATGCAGCTACAAGCATCCCTTCGTTCGGGCGGTCAGAATCAGAGCGGTCATCTTTCTCAGCCGCATAAGTTGACTGCGCTGTACTTGTTGATGCGCCTGAGCCATAAATCTTTTGAGCATCAGGATTTGCAGGAATCCAATTCCATACACCTTGAGAGATCTCATCGTTACTTGGAGCTTCTAGAAACTTTGTAGCGAATACTTTCATTTTTCACCCTTCTTCGTTGATAACATACTTACAATTGAATCCGATATGCCTAGCCCAGTTAAGTCTTCAATCCATAACCATTGCCCCATTGTATTGATTTCTAAAAAATGCCACTCACCAGATGGCGACACAACAAAGTCTAAAGCGCCAAATTCAAGCTCTAAAGACTTCATAAACTGATTAACCTTGTCTCGAATTTCGATGGGAGGTTCGATTGGATGATGCGGTGTATTTGGAATGTCGTACCTCCTCCAGTCGACACTAGCTAATTTTGACTTCTGAGATTGTATTTGGCATACATGATGATCTTTACCGACTACTGTGTACCTGACCTCGTAATCTTTTTCTACATATGCCTGAAGAACAATTGGGTTTTCATCAATATCGCCGAAATCACGGATTTCAGATTCTGAAACTTTGTTTACATACAAGCCCTTAAAACTTCCATCTGCGTCCTGATAAAACTCTTGATTCATGAGTTTCAACACAACATCACCATAAGTGTCGATAAAGTTGCAAAGCTCTTTTTTCTCATTGCTTACAATTAACGGTGGCAATATGAACCCAACATCTCTTGCCACATCCATCTGTAAGTATTTATTTTCAGCTTGATATGACTTTGCCAATGGATTCAGCCATTTTACAGTCTTTAATGTGTTGTACAATCCAAGTAGTGTTTTATTCCACTCTCCGCGCCATATTTTAAATCCTGGCTCATTTATGTTAGCCTCCTCCAAGGAGACTTCAACGAAAGGCCTCCGCACCCAAACCTTATCTATCTGGTCTGAGTTTATAGAAATATTATTCTGATGAATATTCCATTTTCCCTCAAAAAATGTAATCTGAGAGGACTTTAGGGAGTCTGTGTCCAAATCAAATCTAAAGTATTTTTCATTGCTTGAACTCAACTTGCCGCATACGACATCAGCATGTTTGTCAAAACTATCACTTAATATCAATATCATTCTCTTTCATTTCCCTCTGGGCTAAGTTCCGGCAAAGCTAACAGTTTATTAGTGCGCATGCGCGGTTTCTGGGCAAGTCGGTTTCTGGGAAATCACCGTAACTACTTGAATAATAGGAAGTAAAATCCATTTCCAGATCAGTCCATTCTGTGAAAACGAGCATGCGCATTAACTCCTTTGTGCCTTGCGCATTAATCTGTAAACCTGCGCAACAACTTTCCGTGTATCAATGCCTTAACGATAACAACGTCCGGGAAAGCGCGCAAGGCTTCTGAAAAAGCGCGCATTGATTTGGGCAAACTTTCAATTATACTGGATATGCATACAGATCAGATCAAGGAGTGATCAATGACTTCCAGCCCCTTTCTCAATGACATTCGCCGCTTTATGCGCACCCGCGGCTACAGCTCGCCTGGCGTTTGTGTTGGCTGGACGGGATCTGGTGATCGAATAATTCGGCGGGTTCTGCTGCTTTACTGCTGTTCTGTTTGGTCAGGACTAATCGAGACTGTTGCCTTTAAGGCACTATGATGATGCCTTTTTGTCACTTTGTGACCTATCGACAGGACACTGAATACGTACACTTCCGATCGGTGCTGGCCCGGCAGACTCCGGGTACATGCACCAGTGAGATAACGTACTTAGGGGGCGTTCTCAATGATTTGCCACGGCCTGTCAGGAGGAAAGATTCCTCCAGGCAAGGCGTTGGACGCCGAGAATGGCGAGTCCTTTTCAAGTCCAATAACACCGCATGGCGGGATATTGACCCTGACCCTTCGGGCTGAGGCCAGTAACTCCAGTCCGGCGTTATTCGTCACTTGTTTAGCTCGCTAAACCACGCTCCTCATGCCTTGTTCTGAAGCCAACTGGCTCTCAGCAGGCTCGGTTTAATCATTGAGAACGTTCCCTAATCCTCAACAATAATAATCCGAGGAATACCAGATGTTGATGTCCTGTTTACAACGCAAAACCGGCTCGTTCACGCGCACCCTGATGTGTCTGTTGCTGTTATCGCCTGCCATGGGATGGGCGATGTCAGATCAGTCATCCGGTGGTTATACCGCGACCCGTTACCCGATTGTGCTGGCTCATGGCCTGTTCGGCTTTGATTCCCTGCTGGGGGTGGATTACTGGTACAAGGTTCCTGAAACCCTGCAGGCGGATGGCGCTCAGGTGTATCTGACGTCAGTGGCCAACTCCAACTCTCCCGAGGTGCGGGGAGAGCAATTGATTGCCGAGGTTGAACAGATACTGGCGTTGACCGGCGCCGATAAGGTGAACCTGATCGGTCACAGCCATGGTGGCCCGACCACCCGCTATGTGGCATCGGTACGGCCCGACCTGGTGGCCTCGGTGACGTCGATCTCCGGGGTCAACAAGGGCACTCCGGTTGCCGATGGTATGAGTGATTGGGTTGAGGGTGGCAGCGCCCTGTCTGGGGTTGCGGCGTCATTGGGAACGGCACTGGCTGTCGCGATTGATGTGTTGTCCGGTGGCGGTTACGAGCAGGATGTGATTGCTTCGCTGGCTTCGATGACCACCGCAGACTCGGTGGCCTTTAACCTGCAGCATCCAGGCGGTATTCCACTGACCGAATGCGGTGAGGGGGACTACGAGTTTAACGGTGTGCGTTATTACTCCTGGGCCGGTGCTGCGCCGTTGACCAATATTCTTGATCCGTTGGAAGTGGTGACTACCACGGCAGCGCTGTTTTTTGATGCCGGTGTTGCCAACGATGGTCTGGTCGGTGCCTGTGCGGCGCACCTGGGGATGGTGATACGGGATGATTTTGCCATGAACCACCTCGACGAAATCAACCAGACTCTGGGGATTCATCACCTGACCGAAACGGATCCGTTGACGGTATTCCGTACCCATGCGCATCGTCTGCAGCAAGCCGGACTGTAAACCATGGCTGAACCAGGTTCTAACTCTCCGTCACAACGGCCCTTTCTATACCGACTGCGCCACCCAATAGTCGCAGCATGGGGAATATTTGCTGCGCTGCTGCTGGCCGGTGTGTGGTGGCTAGCGGGGTCGGGTGCCTGGTCGCCGGAGACAGTACGGGTTCAGTCAGCGGCGGCAGTTGCCGCCGCTGACGCCGTTTCCGGTATGGCTGTGCCTTCATCGGCGGCACCGCTGCAGACCAGCACTCGTCGCGAAATATTGCCCGACGCGGTTGCTTTGGGGCTGGCCACCTTTCGTGGTGCGGCACCGGACGGTCGCTTGCACGTCGACGGTGCCAATCAGCTGATTATTGACCGGCAATTACGTTATTGGCTCGACAGCTGGTTATCGGTGCAAGGTGAATTAAGCCTTGAACAGGTGCTGGAATTAATCACTGAGCGCATGAATCAACTGCCGGATCCTGGTCGAACCGAGGCGTTGGCGCTGCTGGATGCTTATCTCGGTTATCGCAACCAGCTGGCCAGCTACGATGATCGCACCGGCCGCAGTCTGACCAGCGGCGATCTGGAGGCACTGCAACAGCGTCTCGACTGGACCGAACGGCTACGTCTGCAATGGTTCACGGCAGCGGTCAGCCAGGCCTTTTTCGCTCAGGACGACATTCTCGATCAGCGTTTTCTGGCGCAGCAGGCGTTACGCCAGGCCGCCCACACCAACGCCCACACCAACACGGAGGACGATAGCAACTCAACCATGGTGCTGGAGCAACAGTTACAAGCCCTCGAACAGCAGCTGGCACCAGAACTGCAACAAGCCAGAAGCCAGAGCCGCCGCCTGATTACCTTGCAACAGGGTGAACAGCAACTGGCCCGGCAAGGTGCCGACAGTGATACGTTGCAGCAATGGCGCAGTGCCCAGTTTGGCGAGCAAGCCGCACAACGGCTGGCAGTACTGGATCAGCAACGGCAGCTCTGGCAACAACGATTGCAAGACTACGCGACTTTGTCCGGGAAACTGTCCGGGAAACTGTCCGGGCAACTGTCAGGGCAACAGGGTGAACAGGCACTGGCACGTTATCGCACAGAACACTTCACCACGACGGAGCAGAAACGCCTCAAGGCTGCGCTGCAACTGCTGCCGTAATGGCGGTCTGGTTGACCGGTCAGGACGAATTCTGCACCTTGCGCGGCCATTGGGAATCACGTCACAATGCCTTATGTTGTGTTGCCGAACGTAAAAGGACTCACCATTTTGTGGTGTTTGCCGTCTTGTCCTGACGCCCCGCAGCACCCGCGCACGACGGCATGGATGCAGGAGGGAGAGCGAAGCAGGGAGCCGAGCGTTGTGCGGGATTCAATTGATGGTTCCTGATGGCAAGTACTTGGCATCAATCAACAGGAGGTCGCTACACATGCACGTAATAAACCCGATTGGCGTAATACATTCCCCCCACACATCCATTGACGGCATGCCTATCCAACCAAAAGGGGCCGCTGACATTGCCGGGTATGTCATCATCGACAAACAATACCAGGACGGATTACGCGACCTTGAAGGCTTTAGCCATATCTATCTTTTTTACAGTTTTCATCAGGCCAGCCGCACCGAACTGCTGGTCACGCCTTTTATGGACAAGCAAGCAAGAGGGGTCTTTGCTACCCGCTCGCCACTACGGCCCAATCATATGGGTATGTCGATTGTGAAGTTAACCGGAATTGAGGGTAACCGACTGTCTGTTGAGGGGGTGGATATACTGGATGGTACCCCCTTGCTGGATATCAAACCGTACATCGCCAAATTTGATGCTGTCAAAGACAGCCGCTCCGGCTGGTTGCAGGCCAGTGATGCAGACATCAGCGCCAAGCGTTCAGATGAACGATTCCGTTAAACCACAGTAGGGCAGAGGCGCTGTCACCAGGATTAAATATATGTCCCCTTATGTCTGGTTTCCGACAAAAAATCGGTAGCAATCAGTTTCGGCTCAGGAACTGACAAAGACGACATTATTATTGTCGTATTTCCGACAGTTATCCGCTCTCTTTTGAAAAATACCTTGTCTATCAAACAATTAGCCAGCTCCTTTGCCATGGTCTGGCAATTGCAGTCTGATTTTTGAACAGCCCTGATAACGATAATGGCGATGCATTTTGCCTCTGGATGCAATCGCTGCCCGGATCCGTTTGTTGGCGCCTGGCTGCTGGCTATGCGTAACAAAACATCCGAGGCAATAAGGCTGGGTTCCCCGCGCAGAAAAAGAGGATCGGTGTTTCGTCCAGTGGCGTCAGGCCGATGATTACTCCTTCCATTCAAGGAAACCAACCGTGGCTAAAGCTCAAATTACATTCAAGGACATTGATATCACCGTAACCGTACCCATTGGTGTACGCGTGATCGAAATCTCAGACAAAGTCGGCTCAGGTATTGTGTATGGCTGTCGCGAAGGCGACTGCGGTACCTGCCTTATGAAGGTCGAGGAAGGCTGGGATAACCTGTCCACACCGTCCGTTATTGAAGACAAGATCCTGCGCGACAACGCTGCGGGTAAACACCATCGACTGGCCTGTCAGGCTCAGGTTCTGGGTGACGTTATTGTCAGCCCGGCCTGATACCACAGCACAGACGCTTTTCGTTTTACTCACAGATAATTATCAAGGAGCCTGATATGGCTATTCTGACCTTCAGCAACCCATCGTATAAAGACAAAACCGTATACGCTACGGCAGGCAGTCACACGGAATCCGTGTTGAAAATTGCCAGGGAAAACAAGATCCCCATCGACTTCAACTGCGAAGACGGCAACTGTGGCACCTGCCTGATCAAGGTCACGCCACTGGGCAGCAAGCCTCGTATGGCTGGCCCGCTGACCGATAAAGAAGTATCCGCATTGACGGAGCTGGGGAAAATCAGCAAAGACGATGTTGATACCATGCGGGTTGACGATCTGCCAACCGTCTGGCGGCTGGCTTGTCAGCTGATTGCCCGTGATGAAGAGCTGTTGATTGAGTATTGATCACAGTTCCGGGGGAGGGTGTCGGGCATAGCCCGGCATTCGCCCGTTCTGCTCGTTGTATCTGGCGATGTGTGACGCCCTGTAAACAGAGTCCTTTCGTCATCGTGTTGAATACACGGCAGAGCTGGATGATTTACGGATAAATATCTTCGTAAGGGTGGTATTGAGTTCCGGTTTCCAGCATAACCGACACGCTTGGTGTCGAGAGCAGAGCCAACTGATAATCATGGCCGGTGTTGGGTTTGGCACCACGAATGGGATAAACACTTGCTCTGACCGCTCCGGTTGCATAAACGAGAAGCTATGTTCCTGTGTGCAGGAGCACAGCGGTCATCGGGGTTACAAGCCGATCCGGTTGCTGCTGTCATGGATTGCGGTGTTCGAATCGGTTCCGGTTCGGTATACAGGGAACAAGGTGCATCGGAGCTGATCGGCAGTGATCAGCATGCGCCAGACCACAGGATCAGGATTATAATAATGATAAAAAAAGACCCGTTATCTCGCCGCCGCTTCATTGCTGCTGGTGGTTCTGCCGCGCTGGCTGGATTGCTATTACCGTCGTTTGCGGCGGCCAATAGCCCAACTTTCAAAATAGGTTATATCAGTCCGAAAACTGGCCCGCTGGCAATATTTGCTGAACCGGATAACTTTGTGATGGAGCAGGTGCGGCAGCAAACGGCGGCGGGGATTCCAGTTGGCTCCGAGCGTTTTCCGGTCGAGATTCTTTACCGTGACAGCCAGTCGAGTGTCGATGTTGCCGCACAGGCAGCCCGTGATCTAATTGTCAGGGATCGGGTGGATATTGTGCTGGCAGCTTCGACACCGGAAACCACCAATCCGGTGGCCGATATGTGTGAACGCATGGGGGTTCCCTGTGTGACCAATGATGCCCCCTGGCAAAGTTATTTTTTTGGTCGGGGTGGCGATCCGAAGCTAGGCTTCCAGTGGACGTATCATTTTTTCTGGGGGCTGGAGGATGTGATTGAGTCCTATATCTCGCTTTGGCAACAGATCGAGACCAACCGGCGGATTGGTGTGTTGTGGCCGGATGATGCCGATGGCCGGGTATGGGCTGATGAGAGCATGGGCTTTCCGCCCGCGCTGCGCCAAGCCGGGTTTGAGATCGTTGACCCCGGTCGCTTTCAGGCCGACGCGGTCGATTTTGCAGGGATTGTCCGGCAGTTCCGGGAGCAGGAGGTCGACATTGTCTCGGGCGTGTTACCGCCGCCGTTTTTTCAGCGTTTCTGGACGGAAGCATTAAAGCAGAACTTCAAACCGCACATCACCACGGTTGCCAAGGCATCCGAATTTCCGTCGTCGCTGTTACCTTTCAAACGTGACGCCAACGGGCTCAGTGTGGAAGTCTGGTGGAGTCCTGGCTTTCCGTTTTATTCCGGTCTGACCGGGCAATCCGCTTTTGAGCTGGCGCAGGCCTATACCAAAAGCACCGGGCGTAACTGGACGATGCCGCTGGGCTTTAAACATGCTTTGTTTGAGGTGGCTCTGAATGCCCTGAAACATTCCAATGGGCCTGGACGACTGGAAAGCATTCGTGCGGCGTTGGCGAGCACCGATTATCAGTCGATAGCCGGGCGGATTAATTTCCAGACCGGTCCGGTACCTAATATCAGTAAAACCCCACTGGCGTCGGGACAGTGGGAATATCGTTATCGGCAGATGGAATTACTGGTGGTGGATAACAAGGGAGAGGATGAGATTCCGCTGCAGGCGCGCCTGCGTTCAATGCGCTGATGACTCGGATGTGGGCAGGGTGAGGTAAGCGCGGAAGCGTTGCAGGTGGTCTGAATTGTCATTTTTACGGATCGACATGACCAGTGGTGAAACCAGCCCCTCTTCGCGGATGGACAGATAGCAGACGTCATTCCGCTGCATCAAGCGCACGGATTCAGGAATAATGGTGACGCCCATACCCGCAGCAACCAGCCCCAGTGCTGTTTGCAGACTGTTGGTTTCAAAAATGTCGTTCAGTTCCAGCCCTCGGGCCTTGAACTGGTTCAGTACCTGGTCGGCAAAACTGGGGCGCGGCGCAGACGGGTAGAGGATCACCTTTTGCTCGCAGATTTGTTGCAGCGACAGATCGTTCCAGGCTGCCAGTCGGCTGGAGGACGACGCCGCAACGATCAGCTTGTCTTTGGTCAGGGGGATGCTGTCGATGGATTCATCACTGATCAGCAGTCGCCCGAAGCCAACGTCAATGCGGCCACTTTTCAAGGCTTCGGTTTGTTGCATTGAGGTGAGTTCAGAGAGCGAAATATCGATGTTGCTGTTGTCACTGATAAAGCGTTGGATCGCTTTGGGAATATGGCTGTACAGCACCGATGGTACAAAGCCTATGCCCATCCAGCGTTTCTTTTCTGCCCCCAAATGATGGGTCGCACGTTTGACTTCCGCAATCCGAGCCAGTACTTGCACCGACTGGTCGTAAAAAAACTGCCCGGCGTTCGTCAGCTTCAGCGGTCGGCTGGAACGATCAATCAGGGTGACTCCCAGCTCCTCTTCCAGATTCTGCACCTGACGTGACAGTGGTGGCTGTGCCATATGCAGCTCCTCTGCTGCCTTGCTGAAATTCAGCAAGCGGGCCACCGCCTCGTAGTATTTCAGTTGGCGTAATTCCATATATACCTCAATAGTATGAGCAGGAGGATGGTGGCGATATTTAAGCAGAAATAGCGATAAGAACCGAGATAAAGCCAGAGTTTATATCAACAGGATATGATCACCGACTGGCAGTCAGCCCCGCGAAAGCAGATCTTTCCATTAACCGTCGGGTATGTTCCCGGTTGTGGGACGGAGGCTGTATGGATGTTGGTGGTTACACTGCCGGTTGCTCCCTGACATCATAAAGGTACGTCGTATGAGCGTGAATTTGGTACTGCTTTGTGTCGCTGCCGGGTCTGCGTTATCCACCCAATCGGGCATCAACGCCCGGCTCAGTGCCGGTCTGCAGTCGCCGTTGCTGGCTGCTCTGGTGTCGTTTGGCACCGGTACGCTGGTGTTGGCGCTACTGGCTGGGGTGATGGGACATTACCACTTACCCGAATCGGCGCTGACAACCTTACCCTGGTGGGCATGGACGGGCGGTATATTGGGGGCGTTTATTATCGCCAGTATCGTCTATGTGGCACCACAGGTCGGCGCGCTGGCGCTGGCCGTCGGCATTGTGGTGGGGCAGGTGCTGGCCTCGCTGTTGTTCGATCAGTTTGGCCTGCTGGGATATCCGCAAATCAATGTGACGCCCCAGCGTTTGGCGGGGGCGGGCATGATTCTGGTGGGGTTATGGCTGGTGGTGAACAAGTAGGCCATCAAGGGTTTTTATTCCGTATATTCATCTCGTTTTGCGGGCAACGTGGCCCGCGCTTCGCAGCTGGTATGACCTGTCTGTTTTTAAACACCTGGCCGCAACACGGCTTTTACCGCTGTTTGATATTACGCAGTTCGCGTCTTTGCATATTTCATAAAAAACCATCATTTCTCTATAAAATCCTTTAAAAACAAATAGTTATTTAAGGTTTTAAAAGCTGGCACGGCGGCTGCTATAGCTCTGATGACGTAATAACAATAACGAGAACATCATGAGTAGCGCCGAATCTTCTTTGCCCGGTTCTTCCGCCGGTCTGAGTCTGGTGTCGTCCCGCGACCCGCTCCAATCACACACCCGCTATATCCGCGTCAGAAGCGCACCGAACAGCCGTTATGTGGAATTTGATTTCGCAATTGACGACCCGAGCCTGTTCGTCGAGCTGATCCTGCCACTGCAGGCATTTGAAATATTCTGTCAGGCCAATTCGGTGGTCGCTATGACCAAGCAGCAGGCGGCTGGAATTGACGCAGAAATGGACAAATGGCGCTACGGCCACGACACCCTGGTAGGGCGTTCACACAGCAGTGCCAACCAACAATAACAACCAGCAGGTGGGAATAATTTATGAGCGTTGAAATCAAGACAGCAACACTGGAGCCAGTGCGTAATACCTTCACACCCATCGCCAAACGCTTTGGCGACAAACCGGCCAGTCGTTACCAGGAGGCTTCCTACGATATTCAGGGGGTGACCAACTTTCACTACAAACCGGCCTGGAATGAAGCATTCGAGATCAATGATGCACGCCGCACTGCCATTCAGATGGAAGATTGGTACAGCCTGAAAGATCCGCGCCAGTTCTATTACGGCACCTACGTCGGCAGTCGCGGCAAAATGCAGGAAAACGCTGAAAACAACTACAGCTTTTTTGAAAAACGCCACTTTGCCGCGCGCTTGCCAGACGTCGTTAAAGAGAAATTGATTCGTCTGGTCGTGCCTCTGCGTCACGTTGAACAAGCTGCCAACCTGAACAATATGTACGGTGTTTCCGTTGGTTATGGCACCACCATCACCCAAGCGCTGGTGTACGAAGGTATGGATCGGCTGGGGATTGCTCAGTACCTCTCCCGTATTGGCCTGATTCTCGATGGCAATACCGGCACGGCGCTGGAGCAGGCGAAGCAATTTTGGATGAACGACGGCTGTTGGCAAGGTGTGCGTGCGCTGTGTGAAGAAACCCTGGTGCAGCAAGACTGGTTCGAGCTCGTCATTGCCCAGAACCTGATTATCGACACGCTGATTGGCGATCTCTATTACTGCCAGCTGGATCAATGGCTGGCTGATCAGGACGTTCCCGACGTTAGCATGTTGCTGGAATTTATGCAGGAATGGCAAAAAGACCGTAATCGCTGGCTCGATAGCATCCTTAAGCTGGCGGCGGCTGAATCCGACAGCAACCGGGCGCAACTGCTCACCTGGGCGGACAAGTGGAGCGCCAAGGCCAGCGTTGCTCTGACGCCGGTCGCGCTGGAATTACTGGGTGAAGACGCACTTTCCCAGGCGCAAGACGTACTGGCAACGCGCCTCAACAAACTCGGTATCAAATAAGGATTCCACTATGACCAAGGTGTATATCGCCCTGCAGGATAACGACGTTTCCCATTACCTGGTGGAAGCCATTGAAGCAGATAACCCGGACGTTACGGTGCAGTACATGCCCGCGATGATTCGCATCGAAAACGAACACCAGTTGATTGTTAAGCGCGCAACCGTGGAAGAAAAACTCGGCCGCGATTGGGATGTGCAGGAACTGTCGCTGAGCTTGATCACCATTGGTGGCAACGTTGAGGAAGACGAAGACGCCTTTACTCTGACCTGGAACCAGTAATCAGCGCCAGTGCTGTGACGGTGTTGGGCATGACTTTTGGTATGGCCCAACAGCCAGAGTGACAGCACAAAACAACAACGCGCCGAGCGTCTGCCTCAGGCAACGTTCGACCTGAAAAATAAAAAAGGGGCCACACCATGGCGACCAAAAAGCTCAATATGAAAGACAAATACAAAATGCTGACCCGTGATCTCGA
This sequence comes from Oceanobacter antarcticus, assembly GCF_044962685.1. Taxonomy (NCBI): domain Bacteria; kingdom Pseudomonadati; phylum Pseudomonadota; class Gammaproteobacteria; order Oceanospirillales; family Oceanospirillaceae; genus Oceanobacter; species Oceanobacter antarcticus. The sequence continues at coordinate 23,626 of NZ_JBBKTX010000026.1, read as the reverse complement.
CTGGGAGTTTTCCTATCAGGATCGCAAGCAAGCCTTTCCGTATGAAGAATTTGAAGGCATCAAGATTACCGACTGGTCGAAATGGGAAGACCCATTTCGTCTGACCATGGATTCCTACTGGAAATACCAATCAGAAAAAGAGAAAAAGCTGTACGCCATTCTCGATGCTTTTGCCCAGAATAACGGCCATTTGAATATTTCTGATCCGAAATACGTCAACGCACTCAAAGTATTTTTGGGCGGCGTGACGCCGGTGGAATATCAGGCCTTCCAGGGTTTTGCGCATGTTGGTCGCCAGTTTGGCGGCGTTGGGGCACGGGTTGCTTGCCAGATGCAGTCGATCGATGAGTTACGGCATGTGCAGACCCAGGTGCATGCCATGAGCCATTACAACAAGTACTTCGATGGTCTGCACAACTGGTCTGGCATGCAGGACAAGGTTTGGTACATGTCGGTACCGGTCTCTTTCTTCCACGATGCCCGTGCGGCTGGCCCGTTTGAATTTCTGGTAGCGATTTCGTTCAGCTTCGAATACGTGCTCACCAATCTGTTGTTTGTGCCGTTTATGTCGGGTGCTGCCTATAACGGCGATATGGCCACCGTCACGTTTGGTTTTTCTTCCCAGTCGGACGAAGCCCGCCATATGACTCTGGGCCTGGAAGTGATCAAGTTCCTGCTGGAGCAGCATGAAGACAACGTCCCCATCGTACAGAAGTGGGTCGACAAATGGTTTTGGCGCGGCACCCGAGTGCTGGGGATTGTTGCCATGATGATGGACTACATGCTGCCCAACAAAGTGATGAGTTGGCGCGAAGCCTGGGAGGTTTACTTTGAAGAAGCAGGCGGTGCCTTGTTCAAGGATCTCGCCCGTTATGGTATTCGTCCGCCGAAGTACGCCGATATCGCCACCGCACAGATGGATCATATGTCGCATCAGACCTGGTGGAATTTCTACAACTTCGGTGAAGCCGCCGGCTTCCATACCTGGATTCCGACCGCTACCGAGCTGGACTGGCTCAGTGAGAAATACCCGGACACCTTCGACAAGTACTACCGTCCACGCTGGGAGCTGGCCAAAAAGATGGAAGCAGAAGGCAAACGATTCTACTCCAAAGGGCTGCCACAATTATGCAACACCTGTCAGGTGGCGATGCTCAACACAGAAATGGATGACCCAACCCAGTTGGTTTATCGCAGTTCTGAATACAACGGCGACAAGTACCACTTCTGCTCGGATGGCTGTAAGGACATCTTTGATGACGAGCCAGAAAAATACGTCCAGTCCTGGCTGCCGGTGCACCAGATCCTGCAAGGCAACTGCGGTGGTGCTGATCTGGAAACCGTCATGCGCGAGTACTACGGCATGGACGTCGGTGTCGACAACCTCGATATGAAGGGTTCGCCAGACGAACAACGCTGGAAGGAATGGAAATCAGCCTGACCCCGCCGGATGTGGTGGCGCCAGGGACAGGAGAGAAACGGACAGGGACGGAGCCCATCCCAGCGGAAAAACAACACCGAGTCTGACAGCAGATGTCAGGCTCCAGATAAGAGAATAACAATATGACTGTAAAAACCACCGCCGCCGAGTACATCGGCGAAGTTCGAGATCGTATCGAAAATTTTCACGGCAACCAATTGGTGTACATCGGTTGGGATCAGCATCTACTGTTCTGTTCCGCCTTCACCTTTATGGTGTCGCCGACGACCAGCTTTCGTGCATTGCGGGATGAAAACATGGCTGGCGTGTTTGGCGAGCATCCTGAATGGACGGACATTAACTGGGACACGGCCAGCTGGCTGCTGGATGGCCAACCATTCACCCCGGATCTGGACAAAGCCATTACGCCGCAAGGGATTACCCACAAATCCCTGCTGCGGTTGGTGACGCCGGAGCTGAAAGGCTTTATGGGTGCGGGGGTTTAACCATGAGTTATCGCGTGACCATCGAACCGACCGGTGACCAGATTGATGTGGAAGAAGGCCAAACCATTCTTGATGCTGCCTTGCGTCAGGGGGTCTGGTTGCCTTTCGCCTGCGGTCATGGCACCTGTGCCACCTGCAAGATCCAGGTATTGGAAGGCGACGTGGATGTGGGCGAAGCCTCGTCGTTTGCGCTGATGGATATGGAGCGTGACGAAGGCAAAATCCTCGCCTGCTGCGCTATTCCTGAAAGCGATATGGTGGTGGAAGCCGACATCGACGTCGATGACGACTTTGCCGGTTACCCGGTGGAAGATTACCAAGCCGAAGTGGTCAAGATTATGGATTTGTCACCCACCATCAAAGGCGTGCATTTCAAACTCGACCGCGAAATGAGCTTCCAGGCCGGACAGTACATTAACCTGTTGATTCCTGGTGTTGAAGGCACGCGGGCGTTTTCTATCGCCAACAACCCCTCGCTGGCAAACGAACTGGAGTTGCATGTTCGATTGGTGGAGGGCGGTGCTGGCACCGGCTGGATTCACCAGGAAATGAAGGTGGGTGACAAACTCACCGTCTCCGGCCCGTATGGACAGTTCTTTGTGCGTAAATCGGATGGCGGCGGCGCGATCTTTATTGCTGGTGGCTCCGGCCTTTCCAGTCCGCAGTCGATGATTCTCGACTTGCTGGTGTCGGAAGATCCACGCCCGATGTATCTGTTTCAGGGGGCACGTAACCTGGGCGAACTGTACAACCGCTCGTTGTTTGAACAACTCGATCAACAGCACGACAACTTTCATTATATCCCGGTACTCAGCGCCCCCGAGGCTGATGATGATTGGCAAGGCCTGACCGGTTACGTGCATGACGCCGCCAATCAGTACTTCGACGGCAAACTCCGTGGCAACAAAGCCTACCTGTGCGGGCCGCCACCGATGATCGACGCTGCCATCACCACCCTGATGCAAGGGCGGGTATTTGAGCGGGATATTCATATGGAAAAATTCGTCACTGCCGCTGATGGTGCCGGAGACGGAGAACGTTCCGCGTTGTTTAAACGGATCTGATCAGAATGTTAGGAGGCAGTAGAGGATAGCGGGATAGCAATAAAAAATCCCGGTGAGTCATCACTCACCGGGATGTAGAGAACGGCGGGCGGGTACTTACTTCAACACGCCGTTAAAAAAGGCTGTCAGACTGGCGTAATCATCCAGTGGCAGTACGTCAGCTACGTACTGATCTGGCCGTACGATAACAATACAGCCCTGTTCCTTGTTGATGCCGCGCATGTCATAGACATTTTTGCCACCGCCGGAAGATTCAGGGCGGTGATCGGCACAGAACACTTTCTCGTGGTCGCGCAGGCCATACTTGCCCTTTTGTGGTGCCAGTACCGGATGAATGGTGCCGGTTTCCACTGCCTGGTGGTGCTGGTTAAACACCGCTCGTACATCGATTACGGCGTCGGCATCGGCTCCTGCCGGGGTGTATTGCTGCAGCGGTGAGCTGGCATCGTTGGCAAGAAATTCACACAAGGCTTTGACGCCACACTGATCCGACATTGCGTCTGCACTGCCGCCGAAGGCATAAATACGATACGCGCCATTGGCGGTATGGCAGTGACCCAGCTGTACCGGTTTGGCATCGCCGTGGCGAACAACCGGAGCCGAGTGGAAGCGTTTGCCGACGGTCAGGCCGCTGGCCAGATGCTGATGCTGGCCGTCAGACACCATAATGGATGGCTTGTACTGGATCGAAACGCCTGCGGTGTATTTGCCAAACAGCTGGAAATAACGCTGGAATTCGGCTGGATCGACTCCGTCCGGGTTATCGGCTGACTTCGGTTTGGCGCTAAACATTCTGGAGAACTCGCGGTCGAAATCGATCAGCGCCTGACCATACTCACGCCGCTCGGCAGAATAGGTTTTTAACAGATCCTCTTCGGCCAGACCGGTCAGAACGTGAGCCAGTTTCCAGCCCAGGTTCCAGGTATCCATCACCGACGTGTTCAAGCCCTGACCGGCTTTCGGGCTGTGGGTGTGACAGGCATCACCCGCCAGAAAAACCCGTGCCGAACGATCGTTAGTGGAATCATCAAAGGCCGTGGTAATACGCTGACCAATCTCGTACACACTCCACCAGGCTACCTCTTTCACATCAATGGTGTAAGGCTGCATGATGCGGTTAGCGCCAGCAATCAGTACGTCGGCAGTCATCTCGTCACGGGCGACGCGCTCATTCTCCTTGAGTTTGTCCAGCTCGATGTACAACCGTGCCATGTAACCACCCTCACGCGGGATGATCAGCATATTGCCTTCGTTGTTGGAGTGAATCAGCGACTTCAGGCGAATATCCGGGAAATCGGTATTCAACAGCACATCCATCACACCCCAGGCCTGGTTGAGAGCATCGCCGACCAGCTCCTGACCAATCGCACTGCGCACGCTGGAACGGGCACCATCACAACCGACGACATATTTGGCTTTAACGGTCTCGATTTCCTGGCTGTACTGGGAATAGTTGACACCGCGCTCCAGCTTGACCGTGACCGGATACTCGCCGCCTTCCGGGTCGACCTCCAGGCCCAGCAATTTACGCTGGTAGTGCGGCTCCACCTTGCCAGGGCCTTGGCGCATCACATCCAGAAACATATCGTGAACACGGGCCTGGTTGATGATCAGGTGCGGCATCTCAGACAGATCATCTTCAACATCCGGCACCTTGCCGCTACGAGCAATCTCATGCGGTTTGTTGGCATCCGGCTTCCAGAATGCCGCTTCGCTGACCTGATAGGCTTCCTGAATAATCTGATCGGCAAAGCCGTAAGCCTGGAACATCTCAATGGTACGGCAAGCGATACCGTCAGCCTGACCGACCAGCAGACGGTCGTCTTTCTGGTCAACGATGGCGACCGAAATATCGCCAAACTGCGACAGCTGCGCCGCCAGATTCAGCCCGGCAGGGCCACAGCCAACGATCAACACATCAACACACTCAGGCAGAGGACGTTTGATCGGTGGTACTACAACGGCATCCTGTGGATCGGAAAAACGAGGATCGCCGGGATGAAAACCATTGAGATGGAATTGCATGATGTGCTCCTGAAGCGGGGTGACGGCGCACGCACACCCCTGCTATTCGATTGTATGGATTATTTTGATGAATCAGCCATAGCACTTTACCCGCCGCAAGTTATCAGGAAAAATCGGTTTTTAGGTTTAGATGCAAAGAAAACACATATATGAACCCCAACCTGCTCAAACAATTGGCGATGGTCGTTAAACAAGGATCGATCAGTGCTGCTGCTGAACAGCTGTTTATTACCCAACCGACTCTGACCCGCTCCCTGCAGCAATTGGAAATGCGGGTAGGGGCACCGGTGCTGGCCCGCACCCGCTACGGCATGATACCCACAGAAATAGGTGCCCGACTGGCACAAATTGGCGAACGGATACTGGCCGAAACCGAACAGGGTGACGAGGTTATTCGCCAATGGCACAGCGGTTACGACAACCAGTTCGCCATTGGCATCGACCCATTATGGGAATACGCCACCGTGGCAGAGATGACCAGCGGCTTTTTAAGCCAGAACCGTTACGTGTTTCATTGCCGGGTTGGCTCCGCCGCCACCCAGATCGAATGGATGCAGGGCGGAGAGCTCGACTTTCTGCTGGCCCCCGCACACTTGTCTGTTGCCCATGCCTCCGGCAGCCAGGGAGCACTGCAGCGGGAAGTGGTATTCCGTGACCGCTCCGGCGTGTTTGTCGGCAAACAATCCCGATTACTGGGCAGCCAGCAACCGATTTCCCCCGACGTCCTGGAACAACAACGCTGGCTTATCGCCGGAGCCAGCGCCGGATTTTTGTCTGGGGTAGAAGACCCGGCGGCGCAACAAGCCGCCCGGATCGCTTTTACTGGAGGCATTCGTTCAGTGATTCATCTGCTTAACACCACCAGTATGCTGGTGCGCCTGCCCGCACGACTGGCCTTGATGACGACCGAAATTGATCCACAACAAATGATACAAGTCGAAGGCCAGACCAGCGCTCGCCGCGATATTGCCCTCTGGTCGCGCAGGCAAGATAGCGAACGGCCCGACAGCCAGAAAGTGCGTGAGTTTATTCGGGACTGGGTAACCGGGCTGGATCACAGCGTGGGAGAGTTCGGGCTGGATTTGTAATGGCAATACATGAGAGCGCTATAACAAGTACTGGCTATAACAAGTACTGATAGTATCCATGTCGTGGGGTCATCTATGTCATCCTCTTGGCCCTGGACGGCGGCAACACTCGCGCAGAGCCGTGCAGGATTAAATAGATGTATAAGCAGCTGATCGTGGAATACCTTGGCAAGCTGTCGCGAGGGGTTGTCGGGGTTAACTGCCAAGCCGGTTAGCGTTGGGTGATCCGCTAGCAACCTGGGTGTTGTAGTGAGTGTCTGGGTTCAGCCTTGTTCGAGTGCCAGCACTTCGGCAAATTTTTGTCGCAGGATATCCCGTAACAGTAAGGCGGCGGGGGTGATTTGTTGACGGCCAGGGGAGACCAGGTTGAGATCGATCGGGTCGGATTGGTATTGCGGTAATATCCTCACCAGGCGTCCGGTGCGCAGGTCGTCGTTGATGTCGAGCCGCGATTTGTAGGCGATGCCGCGGCCTGCCAGTGCCCAGCGGCGTACCATTTCACCGTCATTGGCGCAGCGGTTACTGCGTACGCGAATACGTTCATGGTGGTGCTCGTGGTGGTGTTCTGTCGCAGTGGTGGCGCTGTTTTTTACTGTTGTTGACTTGGCTGTTGTTGAATCGGCTGGTGTTGGTTTCGCGGCAATAAATTCCCAGACATCGTGGGTACGGTTGTTGAGCTGAAACAGCAGGCAATTGTGTTGCAGCAGGTCGGCAGGTGTCTGAGGTGTACCAAACCGGCGCAGATAGGCCGGTGAGGCGCACACCACCCGATCAATCGTGGCCAGTTTGAACGCCACCAAAGATGAATCCTGCTGATTGCCGTAACGAATGGCGAGGTTGATCCTGTCCATATAAAAATCGGCTACCGCATCACCCAGCAGCAGGTGGATGGACAAGTCCGGGTGTTGCTCCATGATGTCGTCGATCCACCTGGGTAGCAGGTTCCGGCCAATATCGGACGGAGCGGAAATTCTCAGTTCTCCGGCAACCTTGCCAGCCAGCGCATGAATGGATGCCCGCCCGGCGTCCAGCTCCGCCAGTGCCTTGCGACAATACACCAGAAACCGTTCGCCTTCGGCGCTGATGCGTAATTGCCGCGTTGAGCGGATAAACAATTGCACCTTGAGCTGCTGTTCCAGTCGTTTGAGTGCGGCGCTGGCAGCGGCGGTTGTGATGTCCAACTGTTCAGCGGCACGGGTGATGCTGCCGCTGTCGGCGGTACGCACAAACAGGACGAGGTCTTTGGTGTTCATTATCAAATATTTTTTGACTAAGAGTGTGGTATTGCCCCGTTTATAGCACGGGTTTGGCTGGGAATAATAGGCCATCGCCGTACGCTGCCCACCGGCAGCAACAACCGGCATCTGTTCGCAGACATCAGAGAGGATCAGACATGAAAGCTGTTGGTTATTTGCAACCCCGGGCCATTCAGGAACCCGACGCCCTGGTTGATATCGAGTTGCCCATGCCGACTGCCACGGGCCGCGATGTGCTGGTAAAAGTGCAGGCGGTTTCGGTCAACCCGGTGGATACCAAGGTACGCTCATCGGCTGCTGCCGAGGCCGGGCAGTACAAGGTGTTGGGGTGGGATGCGGTAGGCGAAGTGGTCGCAATTGGAGACCAGGTAACGTTGTTCAAGGTGGGTGATGCGGTGTGGTACGCCGGGGATATTACCCGTTCGGGTTCCAATGCCGAATTTCAGCTGGTGGATGAACGGATTGTCGCCATCCGGCCAACCAACTTGTGGAATGTCGAAGCGGCGGCGATGCCTCTCACGGCGATTACCGCCTGGGAACTGCTGTTCGCCCGGCTGGGTTTTACGCCGTTGCTGCCATCTGCGGAGACGGTTGCCAGTGACGCGGATGCCGCTGCGCCAGCGCCGGTTATCCTGATTATGGGGGCTGCGGGTGGGGTGGGATCGATTCTGACCCAGTTGGCCGCGCGGCTGACTCGCGCGACGGTGATTGGTACGGCTTCGCGGCCACAGAGCGAGCATTGGGTGAAGGAGCTGGGGGCTGACCATGTGATTAACCATCACCAGCCGCTGTTACCGCAGTTGCAGGCGGTGGGTATCGACAGCGTTACTCATGTGATTAGCCTGACGCATACCGATCAGCATTTTGATCAGCTGGTCGAGGTGCTGGCACCACAAGGCAAGCTGGCGCTGATCGATGATCCACAAGGGCCAATCGATATTATGAAGCTCAAGCGCAAGTCCATTTCGCTGCACTGGGAGCTGATGTTTACCCGTTCGATGTTTGCTACCTGGGATATGCACAAGCAGCATGAGTTACTTACCGAGGTAGCCCGTCTGGTAGACGACGGTGTGCTTAAAACCACGCTGGGTGAGCATTACGGTACGATCAATGCCGCCAATCTCAAACGTGCTCATGCTTATCTTGAGAGCCATCAGGCGGTTGGGAAAATTGTGCTGGAAGGGTTTTAAGCTGATGCCTGCGTTACATGACGGATCGTGCCCGCCATGTAACGCCTGCTAAAATGCCTTGGCAAAAGCCATTGATTACAGCCATTGATTACAGGCAAATAATCCCGGCTTCCGGTTCGGCGGCATACAACTTTTCGACGATGTCGGCCCGATTGGTCAACACCGCATTCTGGTTGATAGAGCCTTTGTCGGTAATCTCGTGGGCGTCCAGTTGCGGTGGCCGGGCTTCAATCACCAGTCGCTGAACACGGGTAGAGCTACCGGTTGAGGAGGCTGCCATTTCACCGAGCAGGCGTTCAAATACCTCGCGTGTGCGTGGATGCGATACCAGTTCGCTGGCACTGGCATCGGCTGGCAGTTCGGTCAGCTTGTGCAGTTGAGCCAGGTCGGGGAACACCAGAACCGAAATATAGCCACGGTCGCGACCCGCCACCACCAGATCCTGCACGTAGGGCGCGCAATGGTGGATCACAAATGGCCGCAGGGTGCCAACGCTGACCCAGGTGCCGGTATCCAGTTTGAAGTCTTCCGATACCCGGCCGTCGAAGTAAAAGCCGCGATTGGGCTGCTTTTCATCAATAAACTTCAAGGCATCACCGAGGCAATAGAAGCCTTCTTCGTCATAGGCCTTGGCGGTTTTGTCGGCATCACGCCAGTATCCCGGTGTAATGCTGAGGCCACGGATGCGGGCTTCCAGTTTGCCACCGTTGGGCACCAGTTTGATTTCGGTGCCTGGAGCCGGTACGCCGACCACGCCGGATGCACATTCTTCAATGGATGCAAACAAGGCTGCCGGGCCGGTTTCGGTAGAACCCAGGCCGGTCAGCATCGGTACTTTTTTGCCGGTGTACTGTATCGCCAGCGCATCCAGAGAGTCCCATACATGCTGGGCCAGACCGGCACCGGCAAAGTACATCACGTTCAGGTTGCGGTAAAAATTGGCGGCAACGTCGGGGTTTTCCTTCAGTGCTTGCGCCAGTAATTCAAACCCCTTTGGGACGTTGAAATAGACGGTCGGGGAAATGTCGCGCAGGTTGTCCAGTGTGATGGGCATGGCCTTGGGAACGGGTTTGCCCTGATCGATATAGAGCGAACCGCCGTTAAACAGCACCAGGCCAACGTTGTGGTTGCCCCCAAAGGTATGGTTCCACGGTAGCCAGTCGACCACGACCGGTGGTTGCTGCTGTACAAAGGCCAGGACGCTGGCCAGCATGGCCTGGTTGGAGCAGAGCATTTTCTGGGTGTTGATTACGCCCTTGGGCATGCCGGTGGAGCCGGAGGTAAAGAGAAATTTGGCGATGCTGCTGGCGGTGACCGTCTGGTTGGCTTGATCAACGGCGCTGGTCGCAGCGGTGCTTTGCAGCGATTCAAACGCGGTCAGTTGACCTTGCAGGTTATCGGTGCTGTGTTCGGAAATCACCGACACCACCGGCAAGCCAGGCAGGACGGCGTCGATGGCATCACGATAAGGCCCGAGATTATCGACAAACACCAGTCCGGGCGTCAGTACGTCGACAATGTGGCGCAGCTTGCCGAAGTCGGTAGAAATCGTGGAGTAGGCGGTGGAAATAGGCGCGTATGGAATACCAACGTACATGGCCGCCAGCGCCAGCAACAGGTGTTCGCTGCTGTTGCCTGACAGGATGATAATCGGTCGTTCCTGGCTCAGGGGTTCCCCATCGATGCGTAAATCCAGCAGCCATTGGGCGATGGCACGTACTTGCGTACGGGTTTCGGCATAGCTGAGGGTTTGCCAATGGTTATGATCTGCGCCGGACAGCGGGCGCTGGCAGACAAACAGCTGATCCGGCGTGTGCTCGGCCCAGTAATCGAGTCGGTCGGTGATGCGCTCCGGGTAGTCACACAGTTCGCCGATCGAGCGGATAACGCGGCTGCCATCCTCGCGCTGTTCAACGTCGACAGGATGATTCACTACATGGACAGGATGGAAATCGGCAAGCATGTTGAGGCTCCCTGATGCACTTTTTATGGTTGTTCGCATCGTTTGTAAGTTTTTATTCAGTTGGTACGACCGCTATCGGGGGTTACCCGGCAGCAGTAAAGTCAAAGTCTTTCAAGCCGTCATCGGCATTGGCTACGGTGCTCATCAGTGCGTGAATACGCGGCATTTCATGGGCAAAGTAGAAACGTGCTAGGGCAATCATATTGCTGTGATAAGCCGCATCGCTGTCACCCCGTGTATGGGCCTGATTGGCCAACAAGGCCAACTGCCAGCCAACACAGAGCAAGCCCAGCGCTTCCAGCAGCGGCACCGATCCAGCGTGCAGGCGGGTCTGGTCGCTGTCTTTGGCGGCCATCTCCAGCAGCGTGCGTAACTGGCCATGAATCGCTGCACCTGAGCGAATCAGGCTGGCTTGCAGTTGACTCAGAGGGGCTGCCAGGCTATCGGCATCCTGGTTGATGTCTCGCAGCAGGTGTTGCAGTGCTACGCCCTGGTCTCCGAGAACCTTGCGGAACACCAGATCCCGTGCCTGAATACCGGTGGTGCCTTCGTAAATGGTGATGATGCGGGCGTCGCGCATAAACTGGGAAACCCCGGTTTCTTCGACAAACCCCATGCCGCCAAACACCTGAATGCAGGTGTAGCTCATCTGGTTGCCCTGTTCCGTACTGAAGGCCTTGAAGACCGGTGTGAGCAAGGCAATCCGTTCTCGCAGTTGCTGCCGCAGGTGGTCGTCCTCGCTGTGTTCCGAAAGGTCGATCCAGGCCGCAATCAGATAGCCCAATGCCCGCAGTCCCATGGTTTGACTGTGCATGGAGAGCAACATGCGCTGCACATCGGGATGCTGGCTGATAGTGACCCGTGCGCCGCTCTGGAAGTGGCTGCCCTGGGTACGTTCCTGGGCGTAGCGCAAGGAGTGCTGATAACTTTGTTCGCCAAAGCCTACCCCTTGCATACCGGTGCTCAGGCGAGCTTCGTTCATCAGTACGAACATCGCCATCAGACCCTTGTTCTCGGCACCGATCAGCTCGCCAATGCAGTCGTCGTTGTCGCCATAGCTCATCGAACAGGTCGGGCTGCCGTGCAGGCCCATTTTGTGTTCAATGCCACTGCAGACCACATCGTTGCTGGCCCCCAGTGAGCCGTCGGTGGCAATGCGATATTTTGGGACGGCAAACAGTGAGATGCCACGGCTGCCGGCCGGAGCATCTGGCGTGCGCGCCAGCACCAGATGGACGATGTTTTCGGCCATGTCGTGCTCACCGTAGGTGATAAAGATCTTCTGGCCCTTGATGCGATAGCTGCCGTCACCCACGGGCGTGGCCCTGGTGGTGGTCGCGGCGAGGTCGGAACCGGCTCCGGGTTCGGTCAGTGCCATGGCAATGGTCCACTGGCCACTGGCCAAGGGTTCAAGATAGCGTTGCTTTTGCTCATCGGTGCCAAAATGCAGCAGGATCTCACTGCCACCCTGGTTCAGGGCGTGGAACATCACAAACGCCAGGTTGGCCGACAGCCACATTTCATTAACCGGCTGGGCGATACTCTTGGGCAGCGCTTGGCCACCAATGGCTTCGGGCATGGCCAGACCCATCCAGCCATTGTCACAAAACTGCTGGTAGGCTTCTTTCCAGCCGGCCGCAGTGGTGACTGTGCCCTGGTCAAAGGAGCAACCTTGCTGGTCGCCAATCTGGTTCAGGGGTGACAGGGCACCGCTGGCAAACTTGGCTGCTTCTTCCAGTACCGCAGCAACAAAGTCCGGGGTGAATTCGGCCAGGGCTTCAACCTGATCCATCGCGGTTTGCTGGCGTACCAGATCGAGTACAAACAGCATGTCTTTTAGCGGAGCTATGTAGTCACTCATCGCATGCTTCCTATTTTGCGGCCATGCGAATAGCGCCATCCAGGCGGATGGTTTCGCCGTTGAGCATGCAGTTTTCAAAAATCTGCTGCACCAGTTGGGCAAACTCGTCCGGCTCACCCAGTCGTGGCGGGAATGGCACGGCAGCGCCGAGCGATTGTTGCACTTCTTCTGGCAGTACGGCCATCATCGGGGTCTTGAACAGGCCTGGAGCAATGGTCATCACTCGAATGCCAAAACGGGCCAGCTCTCGGGCAATCGGCAGGGTCATGGCGACCACACCCGCCTTGGAGGCGGAATAACCGGCCTGGCCAATCTGGCCATCAAAAGCTGCGACGGAGGCGGTATTGATGATCACGCCACGCTCACCGGTCGCTTCCGGTTCGTTGTGCTGCATCTGGTCGGCACACAGGCGAATCATGTTGAAGGTGCCGAGCAGGTTGACCTTCAAGGCGCGTTCAAAGGAGGAAAGACGGTGCGGGCCTTCACGGCCAATCACCCGTTCAGCTCCCGGAATTCCGGCGCAGTTGACCAGCCCGTAGAGGCTGCCAAAGGTGTCGGTTCCCTGGTTGATGGCGCTGCTGACCGATGCTTCATCGGTAATGTCACAGGTGCAGAACAGGCTGCTGTTCGGGTAGTCCTGTTCCAGTTGGGCCACCAGTCGGGTGCCTGCTTCGGTATTAATGTCGACCAGTGTTATGCGGGCACCCTGGCTCAACAGGCGGCGGGCAACCGCTTCACCCAGGCCAGAACCGGCACCGGTTACCAGACAATGTTTATTGGCAAGATTCATATAACGCTCCTTCTCCAGCGATTGCTTCGGGTCCAGCGGTTGTTGCGGATCCTGTGATGGGTTTGGGCAGGGCACTCATGGGCGGCTTTGAATCCACCTGGATGAGTGCCATACCAACCTGTCAGGATGATTTTTTACGGTTGAGGAAGGCGTCGATACGTTCCTTGACCTCACCACTGGTCTGGGTAATACCGGTCAGCAGGGATTCGGTGAACAGGCCGTCGTCGCTGGCCATGTTGTTGATACGGGCAAGACCGGAGGCCATGGCCCAGTTGGACAGGCGTGAGTTGGTGGCAATGGTTTCTGCCAGCTCCTGGGCTTTTTCCATCGCCGTACCCTTGGGCACAACGTAGTGCGCCAGGCCCAGACGTTCGCCGTCTGCGGCATTCAGCGTGCGGCCTGTCAGCATCATTTCTGTCATGCGGCCATGACCAATGGTTTGCGCGACGCGCACGGAGGCACCACCACCGACAAAAATACCGTGGCGACCTTCTGGCAGACGATAGAAGGTGGTTTCATCGGATACCCGGACATGAGCGCAGATGGCCAGTTCCAGGCCACCACCAATCACGGCACCGTGCAGGGCGGCAACAATCGGGATACCACTGTTGCTGATGTGGCTGAATACCCGGTGCCACATACGGGAATGCACCACCACTTCGAATGGCTCGCGGGCGGTGTGTTCGGACAGATCCAGGCCGGAGCAGAATTCAGGGCCATTACCAGAAAAGAGGATAACGCTGACGTCCTTGGGCATGTTGATAAAGACCTGTTCGATCTCCAGGCACAGGGCGTCGTTGATGGCGTTTTTCTTGTTGGGACGATTCAGGGTCAGGTGGCCAATACTATTGTCTACACTGAATGTCAGGTGTTGGTAGTTGCTCATGAGCGGGCCTCGTCGGCTTTGTTCTTGTTGGTTATCCGCTGAAATCAGTCATCCGGATATTTGTTGTTTTCAAATATAGTTTATGAGTACAACAGTTTGCAACCAATAACTCCATTCTTTGCACGGGAGAGGCCAGGAGGACAGCTCGCGACAGTTCGATCAATGTCTATTGATGTGCTTTAAACTGTTGTTGACATAAACAATTAGCCGGGACACACTCGTTCACGAGCGGCATCGCAAGAGTCAATTCGGATACGTCACGATCCGATTGATGCCCTTCAATAATCGATAAAAATAACAAGGTGTGAATAATAATGAAGATTAAAAACCTGCTGATCACGCTGGGCGTGACTTTGGGCAGCTTGACGACTGCTCTGAGTGCTCAGGCCGCTGAACCCGAATATACGTTCAAATTGCACCACTTTCTGCCGCCGATGGCGATGGCCCACAAAGACTTCCTGCAGCCATGGGCTGACAAGGTAATGAAGGAATCGGGTGGGCGTATCAAGATCGACGTCTTCCCGGCCATGCAGCTGGGCGGCAAGCCACCACAGTTGTTTGACCAGGCCCGTAAGGGAGTTGTTGATATTTCCTGGACGGTGGGTGGTTATACCCCTGGCCGCTTCCCGAAAGCCGGTGCTTTTGAGCTGCCATTCATGGCTGCCAGTGCCGAAGCCACCAGTATGGCGTTACAACAATACGCCGAAGAAGAGATGCAGGAAGAGCTGAGTGATGTGCATGTACTGGCCCTGCACACCCACGCGCCGGGTTCTCTGCATTCTCGGGGTGACATGATCAAGGTTGCTGCAGACCTGAAAGACCTGAAGCTGCGTGCCCCCAACAAAGCCATGGCTGAAGCCTTTGGTATTATGGGTTCTGCCCCTGTATTCATGCCGGTGACCCAGATGTCGAGTGCCTTGGCCAAGGGAATTCTGGATGTGGCTGCACTGCCGTTTGAAGTGGTTGCACCGATGAAGATCAACCAGCTGACCAACAATCACACCCTGGTTAAAGGGGATCGTGGCCTGTATACCCAGTTCTTCCTGTTCAGCATGAACAAACAGGCCTACGAACAACTGCCAGCTGATCTGAAAAAGGTCATCGACAACAACTCCGGTATTGAACTGGCGCGTCATATTGGTTATTTGTTTGATCAGTCGGAACAGCACGGCTATGACATTACCGCCAAGGGTGGCAATCATTTCTACACCTTGCCAGCCGCTGAGGCAGACCATTGGAAGCAGATGATGCAGCCAGTAACGGATTCCTGGATTGGCGATATGACCGAAGAAGGTGCTAATGGTCAGGCGCTGTACGACAAGGCCAACGCCTTGATCACCAAATATCAGAAAAAAACCGGTTCCTGACCGGTTCACCTTACTGGCCTGCCAGAGACGTCGTCTGTGGCAGGTCGTTTGATTGCGCGTGTTAAACCGTTGTTTGATAACTGTTTAACAAACAACAATTGCCCGGAAAACAAACACTTTTTTGTTATACTGCCCGCCAGATATGACTTATTAATACGCAGCACAGTGGCTGTTCAGACCCCAGGCATCTCATGGCAACTTCTGATTTATCGTCCGACTCCCTCGATTTTGGTATTTTGCACGACCTGATTGGCTATCGTTTACGTCGCACCCAACTGGTGTTTTTTAACCGCTTTGCCGAAGCCTGTACGGATCTTGGTATCAGTCCGGGATTGTTTGGCGTATTGGTACTGGTGAGCCGTAATCCTGGTCGCACCCAGACAGCCATTGCCCAGGCATTAGGCAACGACCGCTCGGCGATGGTCGCCGCCGTCGACAAGCTGGAGAAAATGGATCTGGTGGAGCGCCGTCCATCGCTGAATGATCGTCGTTCCTACGCACTCTATCTGACCGAACACGGTGAAACGTTTTATCAGACGATTGAAAACCGGGTGCGAGAACATGAACAAGGGCTGGAGTCGCTGCTTGAACCGGGTGAAAAAGACCTTTTAATTGATATGCTTGCGCGACTTTGTCAGGCTGGTCGTAACGGCGGAGTCTGATCGCAGCCAAACAGCGACATACTCCCCGGCGACAGCTAACAGACGAGGAGGGTGAATATGTCGGTTTCTCTGATGCCCGTTAGCGGCGTTGAGTTGCAAGCCTATATTGATGACCTGGCGCGGTTACGTATCCGCGTATTTCGGGAATATCCCTATCTTTACCAGGGTTCTGCCGCCTACGAGCAGCAGTACCTGCAAACCTATACAGGCTCTGGCCAGGCCATGGCCGTATTGGCCATGGATGACAGCCTGCCATCAGGGCAGCGCATTGTCGGTGCCTCTACCGGCATTCCGATGACTCATGAAAGCGAGGCGTTTCGCCAGCCGTTTGAGTTGGCGGGCATTGATACCGCGACGTTGTTTTATTGTGGTGAATCCGTGTTGCTGCCGGAATATCGTGGTCAGGGTATTTATCGCGGTTTTTTTGCTGGCCGCGAACGTTATGTGCGTACCCTGGCTGGGTTTGAATCGCTCTGCTTTTGTGCAGTGGTCCGGCCCGTCAACCATCCCCTGAAGCCTGTTGGTTACCAACCACTGGATGCTGTCTGGCAGCATTTTGGCTATTCCCCGCGACCGGATCTGGTTGCTCATTATGACTGGCAGGATATTGATCAGACGGCTGCAACTGCTCATCCAATGATGTTCTGGGTAAAAACACTGTGAGTACATTACGCATTGCCTCGGCGGCCTATGAGGTCGGTTTTCTGGACAGCTTCAGTGCCTGGCAACACAAGGTCTCAGGCCTGGTGCAGCAGGCAGCCAATAACGGAGCGCAGATTTTGCTGTTGCCGGAATATTTTGCCATGGAGTTGACGTCGCTGTTTACACCCGCTGTGTATCAGTCGCTGAGCCAGCAGCTGGTCGAGCTGCAGAGTCTGCGGGTGGCTTTTGTGGCGGAGTTTGTCCGTCTGGCGAAACAGCATCAGGTGTTGATCGCGGCAGGCACGTTTCCGGTCGGATTAGCCACGGTGGCGGGCTGGGAGCAATACGTTAACCGCTGTTACCTGTGCTATCCCTCCGGCGAGGTACATTGGCAAGACAAACTGCAAATGACCCGCTTTGAACATGAGCAGTGGGGGATTTCCGCTGGTGACGCTTTACGCGTTTTTGATACCCCGTTTGGCCGTCTGGCGGTGAATATCTGTTACGACAGCGAGTTTCCACTGCTAGCTCGTCAGCAGGTGGCGCAAGGTGCGGATCTTATTCTGGTGCCTTCCTGTACCGATACGCTCGCGGGTTATCACCGCGTACAACTGGGCTGTCGGGCACGGGCGCTGGAAAATCAGTGTTTTGTGGTGCAGTCGCCTACCGTTGGCAGCGCTGCCTGGTCGCCAGCCATCGATAGCAACTGCGGTGCGGCCGGTGTTTTTGCCCCCGTGGATTACGGCTTTCCTGACGACGGCATTGTGGCGCAATTGCCGCTGAATCAACCCGGCTGGTGTTATGCCGATCTGGATCTGGCTGAGTTGGCGCGAGTTCGCACCGCAGGACAAGTGTTTAACTATCGCGACTGGGAAGGGCAATACCGGTTCATGGAAGGGCGATAAACCGGGTAAAACATCGGCCCCAAGGGCCTCCCTGCGTCAATTGCATTGTTGTGGCAGGAGGTGGCTTGCCGCTGAACCGGTGTGATAAACACCAGCCCCAAGGCACCTCCTGCCGGTAAGTCAAATCAACAACGCCCATTCGCTACCGGGCAATTATTGCGGCGCATAAATCACTCCGATTTTATCCAGTTCGTCACCGGCCCGGCCCTTGAAGCCGACAATCTGCCAACCTGCGGGGGCGTTGAAGGTGGTGCAGCTGGATGTGCTGCTGCCGCCCGTCAGCGTACGGTTCTGGCTGGTGGTGAAACGCGCGTAAAAGATGCGGGTCTGGTCGTTTTTCTGGCCGGAGCAGACCTTCAGCGCCGTGAGATATTCACCGCTGTTCAGGGTCAGGGAGGATTCGCTGCCACCGTTACCACCGTGCGACAGTACATTGCCTTGAGATAAGCTCAGGCCAATATTGTCGATGCGGGAACCGGCACGCAACGTCACCCTGCTGACAACCGGATTGGCTGGTAATACCGCCACGTCGTTAAATCCGCTGCCATGCGGGCCACCCCAAAAATCGGACATTTGCAGGTTGCTGGCGGTGCTCCAGCTGAAGTTGGTCTGTACCGGCGGGTGATCGGACAACTTCAGGCCATCGTAGGTCAGGTCATCCTGACGCACATCATACAGAGTGGCGTCCAGCTGGATAAAGGCATTGCCGCGATAGACGATCTTGTCGACGATTTCGCAGTTGGCACTGGTGATTTTCGGATCACAGACCAGCGCGTCGATACCGGCTTCGGGCGTATCGCCGGAGCGTATCAGGTCGACCCAGGCATCGCTAAAACCACGATTGAGAAACTCCCACATATTATCGCCACTGCGAGTGTAGCGGGTATTGGTATCACCCATGACGATCACGGCGTTAGCGGCGGAGTGGGTTTCGATATAGTTGATCAGTTGCAGCATATCGGCGCGGCGAGCGACCAAGTCGGCCTCTTCTGTTTGTGCTTGGGTATGCAGATTGTAGATGTCGACGTACACACCTTCTGCCAGTCGGGTGCGTGCCAAGGTAAAGCCTTTTGGGGTCAGGCAGTCGACGCCATTGCAGGCATCCCAGCTGACCCGATCCCAGTCGGTGTATGCAAAACGGCTCATGCTGTTAAGACCGCTACCGACTCCCATACCTCCGGTGGTGGCAGAGCGATGGGCGTGGTCGTCACAGGTGTCGTACAACGCCGCGTGGTAGTTGAAATCTTCCTGGACGTTGACGATGTCAAATTCGTTGACGTAGCAGCTGATCTGCTCGGTGGCGGCCTGCCGGTCGGAGTCTGCGCTGGAAAAGACTTCCAGCAGTCCGGCGACGTTGTAGGTCAGGGTGCTGAAGGTTCCGGCGTCGGCCTGGACCGGGGTATGCAGCAAGCAAAGTGGCACCAGCGCAGCGAGGTGGCGAACGATGTGTTTCAGGGCGGTCATTTCAGTGTCTCCAATGGTGGGTGGGGCTTATGGATTGGTTGTGGTTGTGGTTGTGGTTGTGGTTGTGGTTGTGGTTTGCGTGACGCAGCCGTTCGCAATCCTGGCTTGGAAGTACAGGCCGTTTGATAGTGAGTTGAAGGATTCGTCACGGTACTGCGAGGTGGCTGGTAAAAGGGCAGCTGAGAGAGGAACTGCCCTTTTACCGTCAGCGGAACCGGGCACCGGCTCGCTGACGGGTCGGACGGATTATTCGACGGTAGCGATAATCGAGGTGTCGGTGTACTCGACGGTGATGGCAACTTCTCCAGCGTAAACGCTGGCAAATTCTCCCCCTATGTTATCGGCCTGAACCAGGGTGAAGGTCGTACCGGATGCAGGGGTTGATGCAAACGTCAGTTCCAGAGCGGCACCCGCAACATACGCCGTGCCGGAAGCCGCTACTTGAGTGCTGTCTGTATCCATGTTGATGGCCAGTGTGGCGGTGTTTTCCAATGTCAGGTTTGCAACAGCCACCGCGCCATCGGCGTCCACCAGAGCAGCGCCGTCATTGATGTAAACATCACCGCTACCGAAAGCGGTTGCCGATGCGGCCGCCAGTACGCCACCTTCGATCACGGTGCCACCGCTGTAGTGGTTGTTGCCTGTCAGAGTCAACTGGCCGGTGCCATTTTTGGTCAGCTTGCCAGCACCGCTGATGTCATTACGCCACCAGTCCTGGGCATTGAAGCCGCCTTTGCCGGCATCCATATAAACGTTGACGTCACCGTTAAATGCGCCATAACCATCGCCTGCTGCGACCAGGTTAATCCGTCCCCAGCCGTTGGAGTCATCCAACAGCGGATAACCGGATTCCACTTCTGTGGTGGCCAGTACGGCCCGGCGCTGTTCATCAGACAGGTAAGGCTGACGGGTTTGCAGCAAAGCTTCTGCCCCTTTGGGCACAATAGCAGCCAATCCCAGGGTGCCGTTTTGCGGTAAGCCGTAGGTCATGCGGGCCAGGTAATCAGCTTTGATTGCGGCGTGGTCATCGAAGCGATTGTTGTCGAAGACGTTGACGTTGAGTGTGCCGTCTGCATTTTTGCTGCTGCCGGTGCCTGTCACGGTCTGGTGGGCGTAGTCATACAGACTCATACCGGCCGCCGCCGCTTTGCCACCAAAATATTCCAGCGCTTGTTGCCGTGCCGCTGCGGCCTCGGCCGGTTGGGTGTTGAGCGCGTAGGTGGCGACCATCAGGGCCTGCATGCGACCACCAATGACATCAACCGGTGAGTGCATGCCGGCAAGAATTCGGTTTTCTCCCAGGTCTGAACCACGGGCTACGTGCTCGGCAAAACGCTCTGGCAAGGCATAGGCATAGGCGAGAGAGGCCAGAATGCCAGCGTTGGCGTGGCCGCTTGGGTAGCCGTTGTCTTTACGGCGGTTTTCCGTGGTGGCGGTGTAAAGCAGTTCCGTTTCCTTGCTGGACGAATGCGCCCGACGACCGCAAAACAGACCGGGCAGGACATTCACGCTGCTGGTGTAAGAGTCGATACGGTATTCTTTTTCTTCGCGGGTCTCACTGGCTCCGTCAATACAGGTCAGGCTTTCGACTCCTTTGAAGTCAATGTCGCCGGTGTCGGTCATGCGCCATGGACGCGGTGTACCAAATATGTATTTCGGGCCACTGGTCGACGCGTGTGAATCACGGAAACGTTTTGCCAATTGCACCATGTCACCCAGGGTTGAATCGGTTTGACCACCATAGGTGCTGTAGCTGTCGTTGTTTGGTTGCGCGTAGCGGTTGTTTTCGGTCACGTCGGTGAGCAGGATGGGCTCGAAGCTGGCGTAAGCGCCAGAGTTGGCGGCGTAGTCTTCCGTCAGTGGGCCAAAGCCATCAATGGTGCTGTAGGTTTTGCTGCGGATGTCATCCAGAAACGCAAACAGTGCCTGATCTTCCGTGCGGGCTGCCGTCACGTCGATCACGTACTGGATGTTGGCGGCCCAGGAAGCCGCATCGACGATCTCGGTGCCAGCCTCAACATAATCGCTGGGCTGACCGTTGGCGGCAGCGTGCGGGTTGGGGCCATCACCGGCCTTGTAACCGTTGGCCTCATCGGTGTAATTACCCGCCGTGGTCTGCCATTGTTCTGTGGTGCCTCGCCAGATTTTATTGATGCTGCTTAGCGCCGTAAGAATCGGGTTTTCATCGCGGAAGAAACGGCCATCTCCTTCATTCAACGCCAGGTTATCAACCGCTGGCAGCGGGTACTCGACTGATGGTTCAGCAACGTATTGTTCGTAACCCAATCCGGTCGGGATGGCTGGTTTAGACACCAGCAGGGTGCTGGTGTCGATGTCTGGAGTGTCTTGTACCGCGTCGTTGTTATTATCGTCACTGCCACAGGCGCTGAGCAGCAGGGCGGTCGCTGCCAGTACCGCAGTGTACAGGGTGCCACGCTTGGCGCCGAAGAATTCAGAGGTCATAAATACGCTTCCAGGTGAACAAAATAGAGCAAGGATCAGGGCTGATCTGCACCGCTGAAAACAACAGGCAGAACAAGCGATTCACTGAAGAAGACGTCGGTACGAGCGCGATGGGGACATGACAATTACGTGAAGTTTTACTCACAGTTTATGCACAGGTTGTTGTTGCCGGGCCAAGAAGGGCGGAAAATCCGGTTTTTCAGCATTTCTGGTACTTCCTACGCCTGCTGGAAACGTTGCAGCCGATGGATTGGCCAATCCGGTATCAGGCATAACTGCTATTCGCTGAACCAATAGCAAAAATGGCACGGTGTCCGATATATTGTTGCCACTAACGGATCAATTCATACCGGCAGCATCTATTGATGGTGCGGTGCTTCATACTGTATGGTCGCTGGCGACACTACCAATACAACACCGGTTGTGTTCTTCCTGTTTGGCGCCAGTCGTTTGATCAGTCATCCCGTTTTTTGAATGGCACCTTGTGCGCTGTGTGCTGCGATTACCAGAGTATGATCGTCATAAACTGGATCGTAGTTGATGGTCTGGTGTCCTGATTGCCAGGCGGGTATTCGATGCTTGACCCAGGTTTCCACAGCGCCAGATTGTGTTTGTACTGGCGTTTTGCGGCTTTTTATATTTCCGGAGAATTATGTCTTCTGTGGCTGTTCGCCTGACTCCAGGCTTCTTGTTAATGCTGTCGGCATTAACCGCGCTTACGCCATTGGGAACGGATATTTATTTATCTGCCGTTCCGGCTATTGCCAGTGATTACGGTAACTCGCTGCATGAGGTCGAGCTGTCGGTCAGTGTCTTCCTGATGGGTTTCAGTCTGGGGCAGCTACTGGGCGGGCCGCTGTCGGATCGTTATGGCCGTCGCCGCATGGTGTTGATTGGTCTGAGTATTTTTGCGGTCGGCTCGCTGGGTATTATTTTGGCACCATCGCTCGATGTAATGCTGGCTTTTCGCGTGGTTCAGGCACTGGGTGGCGGTTTGGCGGTGGTCAACAGCACCGCGATTATTCGCGATCTGGCCAGTGGCCGTGAAGGGGCAGGGGCAATGATACGGGTGATTCAGGTGATGATGATCGCACCGCTGGTCGCGCCGTTACTGGGTATGCTAATCCTGAAAATGCTGGGCTGGCACTCGGTCTTCGGCTTTTTGCTGATCTATGCACTGTTGCTGATTGTACTGTTTTATTTTCGCCTGCCAGAAACACGCAAGGTACGTACGGGCGGTAATCCGTTACGTAATTACTGGCAGGTATTGAGTGACCGTCGCATATGGGGATTTGTCGCCTCAACTTGTGCTGCTTATGCCGGGATGCTGTCGTTTGTGACGTCGTCTCCGGGTATTTTTATGGGCCATTTTGGCCTCAGTGATACTGTCTATCCTCTGGTGTTCGGCTGCGTTGTATTAACCATGCTGGCGATGAGCAAGGTGAACCTGCATTTACTGAAACGCTACAGTCCTCCCGTGCTGATCAGTATCGGCCAGAAGATCCAGATCGCCATGGGGATGTTAATGGTGGGTTATATTTTCCTGTTTGACGAGCTGTCGGTATGGCCACTGACGCTGATGCTGATGCTCTACATTGGCAGCCATGGGTTTGTGGTCGCCAATGCGACGTCATCGATTACCGAGTATTTCCCCCATCTGGCTGGAACGGCGACAGCGCTGGTCGGTGCGTTGGGCTTTGCCAGTGGTGGTATCGCTGGTGGTGTGGTCAGTGCGTTGTCGGATGGCTCTCCCAAGGCCATGGTCTGTATGATGCTGGCAGCGGTATTGTTTGGTTCTATTATCCGCCGTTTAACCAAATCTTTTCAGGAGCTGGCCAGCGCCTGAACGCTCGATCCTCGGCAGCCCTCTCGTTGGCTGTCTGTTTTTCTACTGCTGCTTGGGATCATCCTTGCTGGCTGTCACCTTGAACCACCCATATCTCCGGCCAGGAGCTAGTGTCCCTTAACAAAAGTTCACTTGGTATTTATCTTATCTGATAATCGAGCAATGGACTCGATGATCTGGTCAGCAGTTTTTTGCCACACAAAGGGTTTCGGATCATTGTTATAAACG